>JABWCM010000145.1 GCA_013360285.1 Myxococcales bacterium | reverse complement strand
GGCGTGCTCCGCCATCATGTCCGCGGAGAACTCCTGGTCGCGGAAGACGGTCAGGCCTTCCTTGAGACTCAACTGGAACCAGTCGCGGCAGGTCACGCGGTTGCCGGTCCAGTTGTGGAAGTACTCGTGCCCGACGATCGACTCGATGTTCGCGTAATCGGCGTCGGTGGCGACCAGCGGATTCGCCAGCACGTACTTCGCGTTGAAGATGTTGAGCCCCTTGTTCTCCATCGCTCCCATGTTGAAGTCGTTGGAGGCGACGATCATGAAGCGGTCCAGGTCCAGCTCGAGCCCGTAGCGCCGCTCGTCCCAGCGGATCGCGCGCTGCAGGCTCTCCATCGCGTGCGCGGTCTTGTCGAGCTGGTCCGGCTCGACCCACACCTGCAGCAGCACCTCGCGTCCGGAGCGCGTCTTCAGGCGCTCCTCGCGGCATACGAACCGGCCCGCGACCAGCGCGAACAGGTAACTCGGCTTCGGAAACGGATCCTCCCAGCGCGCCCAGTGGCGGCCGTCGGGCAGATCGCCCTGACCGGCGAGGTTGCCGTTCGATAGCAGTACGGGATAGCGCGCCTTTTCGGCGCGCAGCGTCACGGTGTACGTGGCCATCACGTCGGGCCGATCGGGGAAAAACGTGATGCGGCGGAAGCCCTCCGCCTCGCACTGCGTGAAGAAGCTGCCGTGCGACACGAACAGCCCCATCAGCTCGGTATTGGCCGCCGGTCGGATGCGGTTGCGGATGCGCAGCGCGAACGCGTCGCGCGGCGGCTGCAGCGCGATGCGACCGGCGTCGAGCGTGTAGCGGTCGGCGCCGACCGTGCGGCCGTCCAGCTCGATCGATTGCAGCTCGAGATCTTGGCCGTCGAGCAGGAGGGTTCCGCCGGGACCCACCGGATTGCGCCGCACCGCCATCGAAGCGACGACCTGCGTCAGCTCCGGGTCGAGGTCGAACTCCAGCTCGATGCGGTCGACGAGGTAGGGAGGCGGCTTGTAGTCGGCGCGCCGGACCGTGACGACTTGATCGTTTCGCATGCGGGGCACTCATCGGGGCCACGCCTGGCCCGGCACGACCGATTGTACGGACCCTGCTTTGCGTCGGCGTTCGCGCGTTCGCGACCCGAGTCGCCGAATCCGGGGTGTCGATTGCGGTGACGCAGGAGAGGCATTGCGGCTCGCCCGGGCGGTCGACCATCAAGGACGCTTCGAGCGTGCAGGCGATCGCGACGTTGACGCCGTCCGCTCCGGCGGCTGTTCCCTCCATGTTGTATACCGAACAGTCCGCTTTGTTAACAAGATGTACGACGTCAGACGTCGTTTTTCCGTATTCTAAGCGATCTGATAGCGAAAATGAGTCACCTACGACCTCGATTGAGTCGATACTGAAATCAGGAATCGCTGTTGTTACGGGATCGGTGTGATCGATGACGTCTTGGGCCGCCGCCACACCACCTTGCACGCACGCAACGCAAACAAATATCACGGCCCACCCAAATGGGCTCCAAAGGCGACTCCTCAACTGAACCAAACACGGAGCAGGATACCGAAAAGCGAACGTTTTATTTGGCCCGACAGGCCTCGGTTCCGGCAGACCACCAACTTTCGAGACTCCCATTAGCCACCTCGATTTCATACACCATTCAGACACGGTTGACCCTCAACGGGGTCATGACCGCGTAGTGGTAGCAAATCACGTGCCGCCCGCGCAAACTTCTGAGATATACTGCCGAAACAGCGACCACCAAACAACAAAACAAAATGATAACAGCACATTACTGGACAACACCACCCGCATCAACGCAACTTGAACCTGTCAGAACGAAACACTTTCAGATTTAAGCGGTACGGTTTCTGACCGGTTGCTCCACGCCGCATCGAAAACCTTCGCCAATTTGGCAAAAAAAGGATTCCCTACCTGATGGACTGACAATTTGTCATGCGAGACGAACGGTTCGAAACTTTTCTGGGCGAACCCGATCCTTCAGGGTGGGAATTAATCCATCCGACACGAGATGTTCGGCAATTTTCACTGCATTTAGTGCGGAGCCTCTGCGAAGGTTATCCGTTGCGATCCACATTCCGATACGTTTTCCGTCAGGAGAAACACGTAAACGGGAAACCTGAATATCATCGCGCTGACCAACTTGATCTAGTGTTGGCCGCTCCTCGTCCGATGTGAGCCAAAATCCGGGGCAGGTGTCCAATTCTGCCACCAAATTCTCTTTGGTTATTGACTTGGATCCAACAACAGAAATGTGTGCGGAAATGCCCGAAAAAACCGGAATCTGAGCAGCCAAGATGTCGATTTCCAACTCGGGCTCGTCCAGGACCGTTCTGAGTTCTTTGACGGCCTGAAGTTCCAACTCGCTGCCACCCCCGCCCTTTAACGTCCCACCAACTCTGCCATGCACGTTGAAGGCGAGTCGTTCCGAAAACACGGTGGTCGGGTATTCGGTCTGGTTCAGTAAGCCTACCGTCTGGGCACTCAATTCGTCCATTCCAGCACGGCCCTGGTGTGAGGCGGATACAAACACGGTACCGAAAATCGACACTGGAACCGTCAAACGGCGTATCGCATCGACCACAGGGGCAACCAGCGCCGCAATCGCACCCGGCGTTGCGATATAACGAACATTTTCATCCAATTCGGAAGTATTAACACCCGCGACAATCAAAGGAACCCCGTCATGAAATCGCGCCGACGACGAGCAATCGATTACAACACCCCGACGAGCCCCAAATGGTTGTAAGTGGCGTTTGGTTACACCTTCGGGTGCTGCACTGAAAATGAGGTCACATGTCTCCAATGCAGCGGCATTCACAATATCAACACGCAACGCATCAGGTTCTCCGCGCCATTGAAGACGTGTCCCGCGCGATTCTTCGCTTGCAAATGCTAATATTTCGTCACAAGGGAATCCTTTTTCGTCAAGAATCGACAATATTTCGGAACCAACTAGTCCCGTGGCCCCGACTATCGCGACTCTGAACTTGTGTTTTTCCGTATCCAATTCCATTCACTCCAGTGCCACCCCAAAACGTGTATCGCAACCAACCCGCAAGGAACATATACTACCACAGTGTACCTGGTTAAAGATGATTGGGACACGTGGACAGTATATGTTGCCAAAATGGTTCAAATTCGAGTCGAAAAACGCACGAAGGGATCCGCCACGAAATGTCGGCTCGTCCGGTTCGTCCGTTGCAAATCTTGTGTTAAATTACCGACGTCGCTGCACTCGAAACCCGCAAGACGCGTCGGCATGGATGAACCTTGCTCTGGCACTTGCCGATATTGGCCAGACAGATACTGCATTGCTGCTCCTGAGCCGTGCGCAACGTCTTGCCCCGTCGGACCCTGAAATCTGGTTTGCGTTGGGCAATCTTCATCTCGAGGCCGCACGCTATTCCGACTCGTTGGTATCTTACCAACGGGCCATTCAGCTAAACCCAAAAACCGCACGTTATCACTTTAACCTCGGACATGTATTCAAAGCGATGGGAAGGTATCATGAAGCACACACAACTTTTGGAATAGCTGTAACGCTTGATGCAGACTTCTACAAAGCGAGGTTCATGTTTGCACACATGGCGATGCTCTTGGGGGAGATTGAACAAGCCATCGCAGAGTACGAAAGGACACTTGAAAGCCATCCGAAATACAAGAAGGCACATTATAACCTGGGAAATTGTTATCTTAAACAGGGCGACTGGCAATCAGCATACCAATGTTACGCCCGCGCATTGGAAATCGACCCGACTTATGCGCGGGGGCATCACTCGATGGGTCAAGTTCATCTAGCGTTGGGAGATGTCTCGTTAGCCGCCGAGTCGTTCGCGCGTGCGTTGGTGCTGGACCGCGAGCTTTTAGAATGTCGGCTGCAGCTTGCAAAGTGCCATGAAGTGCTTGGGGACATACCTTCCGCATCTTACGAGTACTATGTTCTTTACGCGAGCGGTGACAGGTCGTTTCGAAATGAGGCAAAGGACTGCCTTGACCGTCTCGGTTGGTCTCACATCAAAGAGATCCACGGCACCGAAACCCGCACGGGTCCATCCGGCGAGTGACGATCGTCGACCTCGACCAAATCTTGGATGCATTTCGCAACATTATCCTACGAAATGAACGACGACTATCGTGGTTGTCCCGCAGATATGGGTGGTTACGCACCCGTCTACACCGAGCTATCAGCGACACACTGCCTCCAAATACCGTTACGCACTCCCAACTCCGCTGAAAGCTTGCCGCTTCCACGATGCCTCGGGTATAGTGGTGTGGTAATTTTCGTGTAAAGATCGTTCAATGCTGTACCGGGTTGACGATCGACTTACATAGCCATGACACGACAACAAATTTGGACGGCAACGGCAGTTATTCGCCACACAGACCCAGGCAACGGAAACCCACAGCGTTCGATGCGACAATGAAAGACAAGCAGGTCTGAATGAATCATTTTGAGTATCGACAAAATACGTTGCACTGCGAAAACGTAGCACTCTCGTCCCTCGCCGCGGAGTTTGGTACGCCGTTGTACGTCTACAGCACCGCAACCTTGGAGCGACACTGGCGGGTGTTCGACCATGCATTTCGCGATATTCCCCATCTGATATGCTATTCGGTAAAAGCAAACTCCAACTTAGCAATACTTCGACTCTTTGCTAACTTAGAGAGCGGTTTTGATATTGTAAGCGGAGGCGAACTGGCTCGGGTTTTGCGGGTATCTGGAGATCCAGCGAAGGTTGTTTTCAGTGGCGTGGGAAAAACAGTCGATGAGATTCGGCAAGCACTGTCGTACGATATTCTGTGCTTCAACGTCGAGAGCGAAGAGGAACTACGAACGATCTCCGCAGTTGCATTGGCGGAAGGCAAACGAGCGCCGATTTCGCTGCGGGTCAATCCAGACGTCGACGCAAAAACGCATGCATATATCTCTACAGGTCTTAAAACCACAAAATTCGGCATTCCTATTCGCGATGCAACAGAAATCTATGACCTTGCACGATCACTGCCGGCTATTGATGTTCGCGGAATCGACTGCCACATCGGGTCGCAACTTCTAGAAATCGAGCCATTTGTGGAATCCTTGCGCCATGTGCTTGATTTGTTGCGTGCCCTTCGTGCTCAAGGGTTTCAACTGTCCGTCTTGGACATCGGAGGAGGCTTGGGAATTCCCTACACCGACGAATCTCCTCCGGATCCGCAACAATATGCCGATGCCATGTGCAAAGAACTCGAAGGCTGGAATGTGCAAGTCCTCCTTGAGCCGGGTCGGGTTATTGTTGGAAACGCCGGTATACTTTTGACACGCGTATTATACTGGAAATCCAATGAAGACAAACACTTTGTTGTTGTCGACGCCGGAATGAACGATGCCATGCGCCCAGCAATGTACGGTGCGCGACACAACATTGTACCCGTCGAGTTGAACCCACAAGCCGTTGAATTCATGGTCGACGTGGTGGGCCCTATTTGCGAGTCCGCCGATTTTCTCGGAAAATGCCGGAAAATGCCGAAAATGATGCAGGGAGAACTGCTGGCAATGATGACATCAGGCGCATATGGATTCTCTATGGCATCGAACTACAATTCACGTCCCAGGGCAGCGGAAGTATTGGTGAACGGAGGCGTGGCTTACTGTGTTAGGCAACGGGAAACGATCGACTCGTTGTTTTCTTTGGAAGCAATTCCTCCGTTCCTATCGTAGCGAAGTACGTGGATGCACATATTGGTGCACGTGAAACCTACTGTGGCTTCGAAGTAGAGAACGGATAGCGTTGAAGAGGCATACTGCAATGTTGCAACAGGGACCTCGTGCCGGAAAGCTGTGTTGCCCCACCTTCGACGTCGACCGAGACACGACGTTTACGCGTCGACAATATGTGGTGTGGCAACTCCCACGTCCTTGGGTACGTAATGACCCGAACCCTATGCACAGATTGCATACCCCGATACTTCATGCACACGAAAGTAACCATGTTGTCAATATGTAACCGACTGGTTGCTGCGGCGACCCACGATGTAACCGCAAAAAAAAGCAACTTGGACAACGGCATGATATTTGCACCACTCAACCACGGAGGCGCGGCGTGACATGCGATACGTCGATTGTCGGGAAAAAAATTGGCGAGGATTTTCGCTTGTAGAGTTGATGATGGTCATTATCATCGTCATCATCTTGGCATCATTTATGGTCCCCGGAATCATCGGGACCTCGTCTACGCAGAATGCGAAGGATGTTGCAGCTAAAGTAGTTGATGTTATTACGTTTGCAAAAGCCCAGGCGACGCTAACTAACCGGGCACATCGGGTCCACATCGAACCGGGCGGCGCCAACAATGGTGGACTCATTGTCGTGGAACGCGGCGACACTGCAGTTTGTGCTTTCGTGGATCCGATTTCCGTGAGGACGGTCGTACTACAATACGATGGCGAACAATCGGTCATCTCTGTTTCCGCAGATGATCCCACATTGGAAACGATTTGGACGGCAACGCGAATTGTTGAAATCGCGCCGGACGCCGCGGCGCAGAACGACATTTGTGTCCGGCCAGACGGCAGCATTCGAGACGCAGTTACAAACATGCCGATCCAACCGGATCAAGACACAGGGTACGGCGCTGGAGATGTTGTCGTCGTGCTTGAGGAAAATGCGGTAAGTGGAACACCTCCGGACTTCACACCGACAGGTGCTCAGTTTCGCGTCATTTTACCCTATAATGGTATCGGGAGAGTGACGTACTGATGAAAAATTTTCTTATGCCAAAACTGATTATGTGCCGGCGAAAAAAACTAAACCACGGTTACACCATGGTGGAAATCATGATCGCTGCGGTCGTCGTGATTCTCGGTTTCGCCGCCCTGTTGAATCTGCAAGTGTCCAGTCTACGGGGAGTTAGCGACGCACGAGCAACTACCATTGCAATCAATTTAGCAGAACACTTTGCAGAATTCGTGCGAGCCGAGGTGTTACAATGCCCGAATCCCGCCCCTCCAGGTTCGTGTGAATTTGAAGCTACAACGGGTGATTTTACCGGAACCTGGACAATCTGGGGTGACGGCGTGGACAACCGTATTGCTCCTAACGGAGTTGCTCCAGATACGGCTGATTCGGGGATAACCCAGGAGTTCCCCGAGAACATCGACCGTCAATATTGCGTTCATTATAAACTTGCGTGGGTCGTGCCTGGTATTCAAATTCGACTGGACGTGCGGGTTTTGTGGCCGCGGGATGCAACAGATCCTGAGCTGTTTGAAGCGTGCGCGTTGGAACTTGTGCCGTCGCCAACATCTGCCGCCGGAACACCTCTGACGACCGGAATGGTTACAACAACACGCTCGATCAATTTGAGGGCATTTTAATGGGAATTGTTCAACCACAACTCCTACTGGCGGTGGCTTCAGAAAAAGTGAGGAGACGTCTCCCGTCCGGCACAACCAACCCGTTGTCTCGGGGTCCCAGAGGTGTCACTCTCGTGGAGCTGATGTTGGCCCTCGCAATCGCATTCATCGTGATTGCAGCTATTTATGTTCTCTATCAGACCAGTGTACGCGGATATCGAGTGCAAAGTCAGATAGTCGACATGCAGACTCAGTTAAGATTTGGCATTGATCACCTAAAGTCCGATCTTCGCCGAGCTGGACACATGGCCACAGCGAATAACCGTACCGATTCATCGATTTGTTGGGCTCCAGCGAATGTGAACCTTTACGCTTTTTCTCTCGAACGAGGCGAAGGGTTCGTGGCAAATGCAGCACAAAACATCAACATTTTTCCGAGCGCAATAACTCTTTTTGGCGACTTTTTTTCTCCACAGGGGCTTGGCTTTGACGCCGTGGAAATTTCGGGAAATGTTGTACAGCTAGCACTCAGCCCAACAGTGGTCAGCATGTCGCAGAACGAATTTGAAACCGTCTTTCGCCCAGGAATACGTTGGTTAAGAGTCGAAAACGTGGATGGGGTCAACTATTGGTACGCTGCGATCGATAGCGTGAACTATGCGGATCGACAAATCACTCTACAACAATCGCCCGGTGTTGGACCCTGTAACCCATCGGCCTTCGGACTACGAAATATTGCTCCGGTTGGCTGGATTCGTTATCGACTGGCAGAAGACACAAGAACAGCAGATCTTGTCGGAGAAGTCGCCCAGCAGCAGCTTTTTGGCAAAACAGATTTGATTCGGGAAGAAGTGGATATTTCTGGCGACTCTGTTGCGAACACTCAACTTGTTATTGCGGAATATGCTGTAGATCTCCAGTTTTATGACTTTGGATTTGATACTGCCATCGCAGGGAGTCCAGCACAGATCACTGTATTGCCACTGGTTTCTGACGTCGTATCGTCGGACGGTGCCACGGGCTTTTTGTCTCCGCTGGACGAATTTGCTACGCCGGAACGACTGCGGTTTTTAACAGTTAAACTTAGCGTGAGAAGCCCGGTAGAAGAAGAAGAACTGATATTTCAAACCCGCCAAGTTGGTAATTCCGATGCAGTTTCGGCGGAATTTGCGCCAATTCGCACTTTTGAGTTGAACCCCGATCTGGTCGGGGCCGCCCGTGTGGAAAGCCTCGCGGGTCGTGTGTCGGTCTTACGCACAATGTGGTTACGTTAACGGTATGCAACCACAATTGCGGCGATATCAAGGAGATTGCATGTACGTGGATAATAACAGATCAGCATCTGGAGCGGTACGACGGTCCGACCGTGGGGTTGTCCTGATTGTTGCCATGCTCATGTTGCTGGCGCTGGCTGGCGTAGCGTTGGTGGGAGTTCGATACTCATTTAACGAAGTTTCCGCGGCATCTAACCAGATCGACGCCCACATGGCAACAGACATAACAGATTACGGCAGTGCCGGCACGTTGGCTCGTGTCGCAGCGGAACCCATCGCCATGACCGCGGCCATGGGAGCAAAGGCGGCAGTCGCTAATGGCATTCCAAGGCTTTACATGGGCGATGTCGCATCATCAATGGATGACCTCTGGGATACGGAAATCGGTGGCAGCTTCGGGATGCGCAACCCTGACGAGGTTGCCCCAAATTTCTGGACAGATTTAGTTGATGTGCGGCGAATTTCTTCAAGTGGCGGTAACTCAGTAGACCAATTCTGCACTGACCGCCACACATGGATGACATTTGGAGAAATGGGGGAAAATACAACTGTTGACGGTGCACCATCTCCATTGGCTGGCGTCGGTGCAAAACAAATTTTGATTCGACTCGACATTGGTCCGATCAATTGTGTCCAGTAAGTTAATAAAAAAAGGGAACGGCACAAAAGATGTAGTCGGACGATCGGTAAAATTAGGACAACTCGCCCGGAACTACACGTTGCCGGTAAACGAAATTTGTGACTTCGCTCAGCCCATCTCCGGTGGCGACGCGAAGCCCCAGGTAGCAGTAAACACGCGCCGACCTCAATCGGCGACACCCCCAACCAGGAGGGCTGAACGTGAAACGGAAAACAAGAATCCTGACCGCTGCAACATTGACAACAATCCTTGGGTTTAGCGGCCTGACATCGGTTGTCCGCGGAGCGACTCCGTTGGGTGGCGCCGACGTGCCATTTGTATTGATTGCTCTCGACACGTCCGGAAGCATGGAGTACCTGGATGGGACAGAATCAGCAGTCCCTACTTGCGATGCACTCGGGACACTCAAGAATCGTTGGGCACTAACCATGGAAGCACTCACCGGTTCGTTTCCGCCCTTCAATTGCACGTTGGACGACCGCAGTTCCCCCCCCAATCGCGAAGATTATGGATACCCAATTCCACACGTCGTCTACCAGCTTCAAGGTCAACAGGCGCCGAACGGCTTGCTGGACAATATCGCCGGCATCGCACACGTCGCGTTGATGACATTTGACAACCACTATGGGACAGAGCTGACCGCTGCCGGCGGATGGAGCTACGGCCCGAAGGTGGTAGCAGCAACACCAGGGCTTGGCGAAATCAATCTCGGCGCACGAAACCTGGCTGCCCAGAAAAATGTGGCGGCAGGGGGATCGTTTACGGGTGGAGGCCTCGTTCCGTTTTTTAATCCGGCTAATCCAACGGAACTGGTCCCCATTTCCAAAGTCGAAGACGCCGTTCGTAATCGTATCCCGCACGACGGTACCCCCATCGCTCCATTATTGATGGATATCAAAGAGTATTTTGCCAACGACCCGTCATTACAACCGTTGAATCCCGTCACCGGCGTCGGCGACCCTTATTATTCATGCCGCCAAAGAGACGTTATCTTAATAACCGATGGGATTCCTTCAATGGGCGAGGGGGACGGATATCCTTTGTCACCGAAAGCGGCTGCGATGCTGCATGCCTCTCACCCCATGGGAATTCGTACTTTTGTCGTGGGATTTTCTCTGAGCCCCGATCTCGACCCACAAGCACTGGAAGTACTTGATGCGATTGCGAAAGCCGGCGACCCAGGCAACCCCAACGCTCATGCTTATCTTGCCAACAATCAAGCTCAGCTCGTGCTGGCGCTGACCCAGGTCATTGGTAAGATAACTGAGGGTATCAAAAGCAGAACAATCCCCGTCTTTACTGGCAATACTGGCAATGACACCGACGCTGAGTTTGTGTTCTTGTCCGGCTACGGTAACAGCCCGTTTAACACTATTGATATGCGTGGTTTTCTGGAACAACGGGTGTTTCGGTGTACTGATGACTGCAAACCGTCCAACAGCGTCATGCCGGGTGTTTGCGACGATTCGTTGATGATTTCCAACAAGGTGAATGACCAGTCCGAACCTGCGCCGGTGGTAGCACTTATTGATGGTGTTTCGGAGCCTCTGAATGAGCTGAACGCAAACATTACACCGGAAAAACTTGGGATACCGACGCCGACTGCCAGTGAACCGTTGCTCAATTTGCTGCCCACGAACGACTGGGTGACAGAGGGAACTCAGGAATTGAGCACTGATGCGTTGGTCGGAACCGAAGAAGAAATTAAGGAAACGTATAAAGAACAACTCATTGATCTAATTTTGGGCAACCCGGATTCACGACGTGCAAAAACACGTATGGGCGCTATCCGCACGGGGAACCCGACGGTCATCGGCCGTCCCGCGTACATGGGAGATGTGATTCCGTCGTACACTCTGTTCCGAAAGGCCCAGGCAAATCGTCCAACCGTGCTGTTTGCACCAACAAATACGGGAGAATTGATGGCATTTCGCGTAGATCGACCTGAATCCATGGATGAAGGCGATTACGGCAATCATATTTGGAGCGTTATCCCCGGACTATTGGTGCCGAGACTTCAAGAGTTGGCCGACAAGACAGTGTTTTTGCTGGATGGCACTCCTGTCGTCCGAGATATCCGAATGCTGCGAACCGAGTCGCAGGCAGATCCGACCGTCGAAGTGGCAAATTGGAAGTCTATTCTGATGGTTGGTTATGGGGAAGGTGGTCGAGGATTTACTGCGCTTAACGTCACCGATCCAACAAAGCCTAAGTTCATGTGGGAAATCACTCACTTAGGCCGCTGCGCAAAGAACACCACAGCAGACACCTGTGCCACTTTCAATGAGGGCGAGTTCAACAATGACATCGCTGAAAACGACTTTTGTCACCTCGGCAGGGCAACCAGCAAACCGATTCTCGCCAATGTCTATCTTACCGAATTTGATAGCCTTGGGCCGCAGGAACGAGCCGTTGCCGTATTCGGCGGAGGATCTTTTGAGGAGTCCGACAACGTAGCCGAGGCGACACCGTGTGGAACGTCTACGGTTTTCAACGAAGCGGACATCGGTAAGAGCTTTTACGTGGTCGATTTGGCGACTGGCAGACGAATTGTTGAATTTCGTAAAGGAAACGGAAACGTAATTGGCGAGGATAAACTAATTTACGACATTACCGGAAGTCCAGCTTGTTATAATACGTCTGTCAGTTCCGTTATGACTCGCTGTTTCGTTGGGGATGCCGGTGGTCAACTTTGGCGCATCGACTTGTCAACCGGGGACCCTTCGTCGTGGACAATGACTATGTTCCATGACGCATACGCTGCGTTGCCCGACGTTCCTCGATCTCCGATCACCAACGCCCCGACATTGGCCGTCCAACCCTACACCGGTCGCCTCGTTCTGATCTATGGAACAGGCTACGGCAATTATGTTAGCAACGCCACGAACGACCAGGCTATCTATTCACTAACTGAAATGGTCACACTTGATTCGGATGGCAGCATCGATCCCGACGCAGGCGTCACGGCCAAAGTAAATTGGCAGCTATTGTTTGACGACGGCACAATGTTGGTTGGAACACCGGTGGTGTTTGATGAGGTTGCATATTTTACAACGTATCGACCCAACCCCGCGGACTTTTGTAGCCTGGAAGAAGACGCGGCGAAACTCTGGGGATTGGATTTTTATCGGTCGGACGCCGATCCGGCAGATCCAGACGCGATTGGAAATCCACTGGGAGCGTTGGATGTCGATGGCGATCCTACGACAGCCGACACCGTTGAGAGTTTAGATCTTGGCGGACTCGTTCCATCCGGCGTGTTTGTTGTACAGATGCCGGTGTGTAACGGGGAGATACCGGTTTCCAGTGATGGAATGGATGGCACGGAGGCGGCCGGTGCTGACGGTGGAAATTCCGGCGGTGGCGGAACAATGCCAGTACTCTCGGTCCAATTTCAAGGTAAGTTAGGAGCTCCCCCGCCAGTACCCGGCGACAACATGGCGGAAGGTGGCGGCATTCCAACCTATATGAAAAAACTCCGTCGACCACGAATGATGGTGCAACCGTTAGCATGGACAATGGTCTATGACTAACCTGAGAGTTTGGGAAAAAATAGCTGCGCGGCCTCTGGGCGGTGACTTTGGGGCGCCTCGGCCAGCAAAAAGTCTGCGCAATATTCCCGATATTACTCGACTTTTTCAAAGCCAATGGGGTGCAAAATCGGCTGACTTGGATCACTTCCATATTTTTTCACAAACACTGAGAAAGTTTGTCATTCTGTGCTTTCTGCTGTCGATCCCGTTAAGCTGCAGAGAGGCTCCCCCCACAGAGCCACGGCTTGCCAACGAAGACGGACCGACTTCCCCCAACGTGTTGCGTACCAAAACAGTTGGTTCACAAAACGAATCACGTTTGGGTCTAGACCCGCTGGGTCGTTTGGTACCCTCCGCAGACAAGCTGTATGGGTTTGATGTACCCCAAAAACTTCGTCTGGTCGGCGAAGGCCCGGGAGTGATGAATTTTGAACTGGAAGCACCTACCAAGGCCGTGACTGAGTTTTACACCCATCGAGCATATAGAGTCGTCAAACATCTCAAGGGCCTTGAAGTTAGTCACACTCCAGAAACGCTTTCTGACCAACCCAAGGGAGTGTATGACGGCGCAACACTGTTCATTGTCACCACTGTACCCAACAAGCACATTTTGCAGTTTTTCTCGCCGTCAGCTCCACGTAACCACATATCCAAGTTAAACGACAAAGTAATCGAGCAACGAGCGGATATTTCGGAAAAAGTACGTGAGGAAAAACTTCAACAGTTGGCCCAACAGCGAGGTGACTCCGACAAGTCCCCCCAAAAACATCCATCAATAACAGAACAGTTGAACCCTACACGGAAAATTGCTCCCCGTCCGTTTAATCCAGGAGTACCAAGCAACGTTGGACGCAAGAATGTAGCACCACAAATCGAACAATGGCTCAAAGACAACCCGGACAAGGTGTTTTACGACTAGCCCTGATTTCTCACGAGCTTGCGGGCGAGAGTGCCGAGACGCCAGCAGATTCGGGGATGCTTGACCTTTTTGCCCAAAGGCTTGGCGGCGCCATGTTGAAGAAAAAAAGGTCTACCATGGCGGAAGATGCTGGCGGATCGGCGGTAGGACCCCCAAGCTCGTCAGAAATCCGCGCTAGGTGGCTGGTGTTTTTTAGGGGAATTTTTGGCAAGCCGGATTTTCGCCGAATCGTCCGAAAAAATCTTGAGTCATATCGGGGTATGGCGCGGGGATTTTTTCGGGCGAGACGACAGCCAAAGACGGCTGACAAAAATATCATCAAAAAACACAGCCACCTAGCCCGAACTTCTCGCCAAAATTTGGCTACGACCGCCAAACTGCGCGCGTTTTTTGTGGCCGTGCTTCGTCCGGCATGCCATCAGGCAAAAGACCTGACTCCGCGTGCGAAAGGTCCACGTGCATAAGATTTGCAAGCATCTTAATGGTCTCGCCGCGAAACCTGGAGAGGCATCGTTATTAAACAGCAGGTTGCACTTAATTTACTGACACTGTGACTCATTTAAGCCGCAATTGGCAATTCGAACAGCTACGTTCGTTCGGCTCGAATTGACGCAAAAACCAAAGTAACGTATATGCGAAGTGTTCTTTGGGCGTGGTCCCTGCGCGGCTAGCTCAGCTGGATAGAGCGTCGGCCTCCGGAGCCGAAGGTCGTGGGTTCGAATCCCGCGCCGCGTACCATCAGTTATCGATATTTTTTCCAATTTGCTCGGGGAAATGCGGTCGTTATCGACGGCGTTTGCCCGGAAATAACATAAATCGTTCGTCGATTTTGTTCATTTTCCGTTTCATCAGGGGTCTGTACTGCTAATACGTCTTCGCCAAATCCCTGATAATACACGGGAAGCTTCAATCCTTGCTTCACTAAATAAGCGCCTATACTCCTGGCTCTCCTCTCAGACAGGTCCTGATTGCTCGGCCGCGTGCCCACTGAATCCGTGTATCCTCCTATGTATAGTCGTAAGTCCACGGAGTCGCCATACTCTTCTTGAGCTGTTCTCAAGGCGTCCTCTATTCGTTTTAGAGTTGCGTTAAGCTTAGGTTTCTCTGCATCCTCGACAACGTCACTGCCAAAACCAAAATGAATTCTGTCCTCCCACGGCTCCACCGTAAACGGCCGTACCTCCATCCCTGCCCAAAATCCAAACATGTCGTAAACTTTGACCTCAATTCGACCCACCGTACCAGGTTGTTGATTCCATTGAGCTCGCAACGGCCGAAGTGCGGCTGCACCGTCAAATTGTTCGGTTCCGCTACCCAAAACAGTCCCGTTCTGTCCTTCTACACGAATCTCGACCTTTGCAACCGGCCGAGTGCTTGTTAACAGAAGGGACTTGTTATCTAAATCGACACCCGATTTGTCGATACGAATATTCAGTGGGCCCATCGAAACCGCTTCAAACTCAATCCCAAATGAAATCTGACTTCCGTCTTGCCAATTTCCATCAAACCGAGCGGTATATGTTGCGGTCCCTTCGGCTTGATCAAACGGAAATTCTCTCTTTTCGCCTTTTTTTAACCCATCGACATCAAACAGGAACTGTTTGCCATCCGACTTACGAGTTATTGTAAACGCCAGTTTTTTTATGCCTGCTACCGGCGATAATAACACCGCTGGGCTTCCGCTTTCAGCCAACACGGGCGTTCGAATGCTCAGTCCCAATCTCGCGTCGTCTTGCGCCGAGGCGACCGAGCCAAAATTCATACCTAGGCTAATCCACCCCGCGACCACCATCAAAAACAAACGCTGCATTTCCAACCTCACATGTATGTCGTTCCGCCAACTTGACGAAGCCGTTGGCGAGTTCTAAGTTTGGCGTTATGATAAACGAAACTCAACATTCAATGACCCCAAACAGCATCCAGTGGCTTGACGGTAAACGAGCCGTTCAAATTGCGTGGGACGACGGTCTGACCGTCACATTCACCACGGAGTATCTCCGAGATAGCTGCCCGTGCGCCGGATGTAAAGGGACCCACACGTCTCCTCCGTTGTCGGCAGCTCCCACGAAAAGATTCAATGTCTTGTCGGATTCGGAAGCAAAACGCGCTCGTGACGGGGCATCAATACAGAGAGCTTTTCCGATCGGTAACTACGCAATCGGTTTTCTTTGGAACGACGGCCATAAAGAGGGAATTTTTTCGTTTCGTTACCTTCGTGAACACGCAGAAAAATTGAGTTCACAGCGGAATTCATGACAAACACTCTCCTCAAAAACAAACTCCTACGAACCTAAAGGCCGCGTCGTTCTGCTGACAACCACAGCACAACAAGGGCAATAGCAAAAAATTTGTCTCGCCGTGATCACATTGTGCCCGCGTGGGTGTGAATCAAGCATTGGACGCTACCGGGAAGTGTTGTGAGCCAAAACGAAGACATCGTCGAAAAATTGTATCGAACGTATGCCTTTTATATCTACAGGCGAAGCAGATCTTTGCTGAATAGCGACCAGGACGCCCACGACGCGCTCCATGACGTGTTTGTGAAACTATTGGAGAACTCGGCTCGCTTAAGTGAACCCGAATCACTTCTTCCGTGGCTAAACCGAGTAACGACGAACCACTGTATCAACATGTTGCGCTCACGAAAGTTTCGTGCAGCAGCATCCGAGACAGAACTAAATCATGTTCCGGATACGGACACAGCGATGCTCCAGTTGCTACTCGTTCGTCAAAATCTTGTGACGTGGTTATTATCGAAAGTAGATTCTCGACTAAGTGAATGTGTTACGGCGTATTTTTTTGACGAAAAGTCCGTGGATCAAATCGGAAATGAGCTTGGAATTTCTGTTCCAACTGTACGGCGTCGGTTGAAACAGTTCGTGCAGACGGCCCGGGAAGTGCTCCACAATGAAGTTATTGGGACGACAACGAATACGGGCGACATCAACAATTCGATAAACAAACTCGCCGCACGCCGGTCGAGTGACTAATACGGGAGTGTCGCCCCAAGGGGGTGTTTGGGTAAAAAATTGCCGGTGAGCGAAACAGTGGCCGTAACGAGTCGGTCGGGCCGACCGAGGCCCACCGGAGGCGTACCCAATGGTACGCTGAGGATGGGCCGA
>JABWCM010000144.1 GCA_013360285.1 Myxococcales bacterium | reverse complement strand
ACCATTGGGTACGCCTCCGGTGGGCCTCGGTCGGCCCGACCGACTCGTTACGGCCACTGTTTCGCTCACCGGCAATTTTTTCCCAAACACCCTCTAAGATAACCAGAATTCACTTCGATTACGGTGAGTTGTATGAGCGCCGTTTGTGAATGACGCCCGTCGTCGCACTGTGTCGGCCCTATTACCGAATCGATAATCTTAGTGTTTATGATCCTCGAACCGGAACTCCAAATTGGCCCGTGCTATCGACTGATACGGAATGTCAACTGTTCCATGCTCTGCGACGAGTGTACACTTGTCGGAACTCGCCGAGGCCAGTACCCCGTGCCATACCGAACGCCCAGAAACAAGACCATGGGTGACGATTTTGACTCGTCTACCGGCAAATCTCTGAAAATGCTCGGGCTTAACTAAAGGCCTCTCAACGCCTGGTGAAGAAACCTCCAGAACGTACGAACTGAGTATTACATCTTCCACATCGAGAATGGGTCCAACGACGCGACTTACCTCCGCACAATCATCAATCGAAATCGCTCGGTCACCGTTTAAGCGGTCGATAAAAATGCGCAAAATCATGCGCTTACCTTGCTTGCACTCAATGTCAACGAGTTCGAAGTTTTGCGTCTGGAGCACCGGCTCAAGAAGTTCTGTCAAGCGCAACTCCAGCTCCGATTTATCTCGTCGTGTTACCACCTTCAATCCTTCGCCGCCGATTGATGGACGACGAACATAAGCCTGGGATGGAATGCCAGTTCGTGTAATCCAACATGTTGGTGAAATATAGAGTCCAAAGGCAGACTTAAACCCAATCCATCACCGGTCGCGACACACCACTTTGGCATCAAACTTCGATGCCGTTTGCCGTCGACTTAAATTCGACGTGCCTCTATGCGCCGTGTTTGCCTTAAGTGAGAACGATGTCTTTTGCTGGCTCCATATGGAACGCGTGTGTCAATCACGACGCAAACAAAGCTTCTCCGCCGTTGGCGTGGCGGTTTCACATGTAGCTGCACCGTCGCGCCGACCCACGTTTCCCAGACCCGGTACGTGACACGGGAGGTGGAAGGCGGTTCGTGCCTGCCAAAACCATACGCCGGACAATCCCGTCGTATATGCCTCGGCAGAAGCGGGGGGGAACCTAGCACAGGACAGGCACTGGTGCAAGCCGCAATTCTTAGGAGACTTGAGTTGTTTGTGGGAGTCACGTGTCGAATCGTATCGGTTGTTGTCCCGGAATAATCAAAGAATCAGTGATTTACCGGCGTTTGGACGGCCCTTGGTTTCTCCCAATACGGCTTGAATTGCTTTCCATGCCTCTTCAATTTCACTTTCTCCGCCGCCGAGCCACAGTCTGCCAAAAGCGCCGAACATGATGACCTCAAGCAGGTCAATCGGCGCGGTTTTTTCCGCCTCGTTAGCCGCAATTGCTGCGTATCCAGCGGGGTGGACCTCCAATACCAGCATCGCCTGTCCTTCGAGAATGACGTTTCCATGCCGCATCCGGTTAATGAGCTGCGTTTGGTGGTTATCGACGCCGGTGATGATTTGGTTGGAAACAATCCGTGGTTGGAGTCGCGCTTGTTCGTCGAGTTCAAAGTACTCAAGCATCCGGCGCCCTGCCTCTCGCACCATTCCTTGGTCAGACGAGTGAATTTCCAACATTCCGTACGCTCTCTCCACAATCTGCATTCCAGGAATGACGTCGGTCGACTTCAACACAATGTCCGTCACAACGTTGATGGACATCCCCGGGGCGACCTCGACAATCAATGACGCCTGTCGTTCCAGAGGTAAAAAACCCTTCGAAACAGTCGCAATGAATGACGCGAGCTGTGGTTGGAGGCTATCGATAAATGAATAGGTACGCAGATCGATCATGTGCTTCTCCGCCGGTCGTTGCAAATTCCGACTCTGACGTGACAGGGTACTTGTTGCTGAAATCTGGCTTATCGTCTAGGTGTGTGGTGTTTTTAGATGAAATTTGTGTCCTGGCCGCTTTTGGCCGCCTCGCCCGCAAAAATCCCTGCGGCATATTCCCGATATTCCTCAGGATTTTTTCGGACGATTCGGCTTAAATTCGGCCGGCCAAACATTCCCCTAAAAAACACCACACACCTAGCCCGCCTTTCTTACAAACTGGATGGTACGAGAGCTGATCCGCAAGCGTCTTCGGGCATGGGAGGCTCTCTTTTCTCGACAGAGTTCCGCCACGTGTTGGCAAAAAAACGTCTACTCTGTCCAAATCTGCTCACATCTCCCCTCCTTCGTTCGCAGGGCTGTGAGAAATCCGAGTTAGCGCAGGTTTGCCGCCTGACGCTGGACCTTCTCTTGAAGGTACAAAATCGCGTCCATTACCTGTTCTGGTCGCGGCGGGCACCCTGGGATGTAAACGTCCACGGGCACGATGTGGTCGATTCCTGGGACCGTAGCGTAGTTGTCGTAAAATCCACCGGTACTCGCACAAACGCCAAATGCAACAACCCACTTCGGGTCGCACATTTGATCATAAACCCGTTTCAGAATCGGCGCATTTTTGTGAGTTACAGTGCCTACAACAAACAATACGTCTGCCTGTCGCGGAGTAAAGCGTGGCACCTCCGCCCCAAATCGTGCGATATCGTAGTGACTCGCCGCTGCACTCATGAATTCCATCCCGCAACAGGCCGTAACGAACGGATATTGAAAGAAAGAGTTTTTTCTGGCCCAGTTGACCACAGCGGCCACTTTGGACGTGTAGACGTTGTTGCGCAATTCATCCGGGATACCCGGGTCTGTTTCGATGGCCTTCGGAAGTGTATCGAGCGCTGTCAACGGTTCGTTTGCATGTGTCATAACTTACTCAACTTCTCTATTTTGTATCCACGCTACAAAGACACGCGCACTATAGCCTCACGGATTCGTGTTGTCATTCTCAACCTGCCCAAATCGTCCCGCGTGTCGCGCGTTTTGAGTCGCACACCGCATTATCGAGCACGGTTTATCATGTGGATAGCCTCGCCCGTAACTGCCTTGGCTGCTTCCATGACTGCTTCGGGTAGGGAAGGGTGGGCCGCTACCGTCAAACCCAAGTCAGAACTAAGTGCTCCCATTTCCAACGCCAACGTTGCTTCCCCGATCAGGTCGCTGGCATTCGGACCGACTATTTCGACTCCAAGAACCTCGTGTGACTTGGCGTCGGCAACAACTCGGACAAATCCGTCGGCATGTCCGGTTGTCAACGCGCGGCCGTTGGCAGCGAACGGAAATTTGCCTATTCGTACTGAAATCCCTTTGGCAACCGCCGCAGCTTCGCTATCGCCGACCGTGGCTATTTCCGGGTCGGTAAAGATGATAGCCGGAATTCCTCGAACATCCATTTTTGTCGGGTGGCCAGCGATCACTTCGGCGACAACTTCGCCCTCCTTTGACGCTTTGTGTGCGAGCATCGGCTCGCCAGCTACGTCGCCGATGGCATAAACGTTTGGGACCGACGTGCGCAACATCGAATCCACGACAACGAACCCCCGCTTGTCTAAGTTAACGCCGACTTTTTCCAAGCCTAACCTGTCGCTGTTCGGGCGCCTTCCGACGGTCACTAGGATACAGTCCACCACAACTTTTTGTGTTTTGCCGCCTTTGGTGGACAGGTCAACATGCAGTCCGTCGTCTTTGGCCGTAAACGCCAGTGCACGGGTATCTGTATATAATTCCGCACCGTGTTTTCGAAGTGCTTTGGTAACGGGCTGAACCAGATCTGATGCCAATCCAGGCAATACTTGGCTGAATAGCTCGACAATGGTCACTTTGGTGCCAAATCGTGCATAAACTCCCCCCAACTCCAGACCGATATATCCACCACCGATCACGAGCATTCGTTTGGGTACTTCTTGTATGGACAACGCTTCGGTCGAAGACAACACTCGGGTTCCGTCAAACGGAAATCCGGGAATTTCGATGGGCCGAGAACCCGTGGCGACGACGATATGATCAGCCGACACGTCCATCTGTCCATCAGCGAGTTGCACTTGCAGACGGTTGGAGGCTAAAAAACTCGCCAAGCCACGAATCACCTCAACTCCGTTGGCTTTCAGTAGTGTTTCAACGCCACTGGTAAGTTTGTGGGTCACCGAGGTTTTCCACTTCTGAAGTTGGGCAACGTCTAGGCTGACGTCTTTTGCCCGTATTCCCATCTCTCGTCCACTGTCAGCCAAGTCCGAGATTTTTTTCGATGCCTCAATGAGAGCTTTGGATGGAATACATCCTACGTTCAGACATACACCGCCGAGATCGCCGTTTTCGATGACCGCGGTTTTCACTCCGAGTTGCCCCAATCGGATGGCAGCCACATAACCACCGGGGCCGGCGCCAATTACCACCGCTGTAAAGTGTTTCTGAACCGGGCTCATGATCGATGACCTCGTGGTTTTGTAGCAGCAAAATTTTGGGCCATTTGTTGTTGCTCTACAATGTGAGCAGGTAATTTTGCATAGACGTCTGTAAACATACTACTAAGGGGAGGCGGGGAAGCCGCTTCGTGTTCGTGGACTGCTTGTTTGATGGCCGTTTCAAGCTCTGTGACAAAGTTTCGTTCTTTGTCCTCGTTCCAAAGGTTTCGTGTTGTCAGAAACGTTCGGAACCGAATCAGCGGGCACCGAGATTTCCACGCTTCCGTGACGGACTCGTCACGGTACCGTGACGGGTCGTCGCTCGTCGAATGAGCGCCAATCCGGTAAGTGAGCGCCTCAACAAACGACGGTCCCAACCCTGCATATGCCCGCTGCACCGCTCGCTGTGTTGCGGCGAATACCGCCAATACACAGTTTCCGTCTACTCGTTCCCACGGAATGCCATATGCGGTGCCCTTGATTGCAAACGACGTCGCTCGGGTTTGTTTCGATGAAGGTACGCTGATTGCCCATTGGTTATTTTGGCAGAAAAAGACAACTGGGGCCTGGTAGCGGGATGCAAAACGTAACGCAATATGAAAATCCCCTTCACTCGTTGCGCCGTCGCCCATATAAACGGCAGTCGCCTTTGTTTCTCCGCGGATCCGCATGCCCATCGCTGTACCGACGGCCTGCGGCAATTGAGTGCCGATAGGGCTAGAAAGCGACACAAAGTGGTGCCGGCGACTTGTGTAATGACACGGCATCTGCCGGCCATGAGTCACGTCCGTAATATTACCAAAAAGCTGCGCTATATAAAGCCACAGGTCGTAGCCGCGCATCAATGCTACACCGCCTTCTCGCAACGCCGGGAAAACCCAATCATCCGGTGACAGCGCATAACCGCTGCCCACAACTGCGGCTTCTTGCCCTGTTGCCGCTCCATAAAAGCTGATGCGGCCTTGACGCTGCAATGGCAGCATTCGTTCGTCGACTACGCGGATACGCCTCATATGGCGATACAACATGACCAGGTCATCATTGGTCAACGGTTCTGGAATGTCGCCGACCAGGTTCCCATGTTCGTCAAGAATTTGCAGCAGCGGTTCCCCGTCGGTCATCAGCGAAGCTCCAACAACATCGAATCTGGATTTTCCAGAAGTTCCTTAGTTTTCTGAACCAGGGCGGCGCCAATGTGACCGTCAATGACCCGATGATCAAAACTCGACGACAAATACATTCGTTGGCGAATAGCGATCTGTTTGTCAATAATTACTGGCCTTTCTTCAATCTTGTGGATTCCCAAGATGCCGACTTCTGGATAGTTAAGAATCGGAGTTGCAAACATACCTCCCAAGTGTCCAAGGCTGGTGATCGTAAACGTACCACCTTGAAGTTCCTCGCGGGTAAGTTTGCCAAGACGTGCTCGCTCAGCTTTTTCCGCCAGTTCGGCTGCGAGTTCTGGGATTGACTTCTGCTCCACGTGGTGGACCACTGGCACAGTAAGTCCGGCATCGGTCGCGACTGCGATACTCAAGTGGATGCCGTGGTGGATAGTGTAACTCCCATCTTGATCGTCCACCGTTGCGTTTACCTGAGGGAATTTCCGCAACGCCAACGCAACAGCCTTCATAAAAAGAGGCATATACGTCAATTTTACCCCGTTGAGTACTGTTTGTGACGATAGACGTTCCCGCAGGTCCACCAATCGCGTCATGTCGACTTCATCTACGTACGTGAAATGCGCCGCCGTATGTTTGGATTGTGCCATCTTATCAAAGATGCGTTTTCGTAAGCCACGAATGGGAATCCGTTGGTCTTCTGGATGAAGTGCGGGTGTGCGTGGCAATGTCTCGTGCTGCTTTTCAGGAGCCTCTTTGGGCGATACAGCAGCGTTCGCCACCGCGTGAACATCTTCTTTGGTCACTCGACCCGCTTTACCAGTACCGACAACACGCTGAATATCGACGTCGAGTTGTCGAGCCAAGTAACGAGTTGACGGGGTGGCAAGGACACGTCCCGTGGGTCTTGCCGCAGCCGTCTCAGGTTCGGTTCGCAGCTCGGTTTGTCGGTCTGCCCTCGGTGTTGACAATGGGTGGCTCGTTACTTCCGATGACGACGCGGGGAAAACTGCGTTTGCGGGCGGCACCGGCAACGAAGTTTCAGGATTTTTGTCTCCCAGTGTGATTACGACAAGCAACTCGCCGACCGGGGCAATATCCCCTTCACGAAAAGCCTGTTTCTTAATGATACCGCTGCGTGGGGATGGAATCGTGACGGTGGCTTTGTCGGTCATAACTTCAAGCAACGGGTCGTCTTCTTCAACAAAATCACCTTCTTGAAAACGCCAGGCGACGATCTCACCTTCCACCACCCCTTCTCCAATGTCCGGCAACCGAAATTCAAAATCCATAAGGCGACGGCTCCTTATCTAACTTAATAGGTCATTGTGTTGGTTACAGTTTGGCGAATTCGTTCCGCGTCAGGCAGGTACAGATGTTCCAGTGTATGTGGAAACGGGGTGTCGTAACCTGTAACACGTCCGATTGGAGACTCGAGACTCAAAAAACAGTTTTCCTGAATTTCGGCAATCAACTCTCCAGCAAAACTTGCGGTTCGAGGCGCTTCCACCACCACGACACATCTTCCCGTTTTGCGCACCGAACTCATTACGGTATCCCTGTCCCATGGCACCAATGTTCGTAAATCGATGAGTTCAACGTCGTATCCGTCGGACTCACATAACGGAACGGCCTCCAAACATGTATGGATCATCGCTCCGTATGACAGCACAGTACAATGGCGTCCCTCTCGTATTATCTTGGCCGAGCTCAACGGGATCGTGTAGTCCTCGCCCTCCGGTACTTCACCACGAGCCGCTCGATATACACGCTTGGGTTCCATAAACAGTACTGGGTCATCATCGCGTATGGACGATAACAATAACCCTTTCGCATCATAGGGTGAGGACGGGATGACGACCTTTAACCCGGGAATGTGGGCAAACAAAGCTTCTGGACTTTGCGAATGATAGTGGCCGCCGCGAATGCCACCACCATACGGTGTACGAATGGTCACTGGGCATGTCCACTCACCCCCGGATCTGTACCTTAATTTAGCCAATTCGTTGATAATCTGATCGAACGCCGGATAAATAAAGTCCGCAAACTGGATTTCGGGAACGGGTCGCAGGCCGTACATGGCCATGCCGATGGAGGCTCCAATGATTCCCGCCTCGGCCAACGGAGTATCGATCACACGAGTGTCACCAAATTCGTCGTACAGCCCAGCGGTAGCCCGAAATACGCCACCAAACTTACCAACGTCTTCTCCTAGTACAACGACATCCGGATTACGCCGCATTTCGAGCTTCAGCGCGTCATTTATTGCCTGAATGATGTTCATTTGTGACATCGATCAATCCTGCACTCAGTTCATATGTAGTTAAGTGAACGCGTTGGGCGCGTAATTGCGACGGGTGCCGTTTAGTTTATCTGTGTGTCTGACTCAATCGTCTTTGCGGAAACAGGTTTTGCTGCGGTCGGAATAAGGCAACGGCGCGCCCACTCCCAACCCAACGCTTCGGGTTCGATCGTCTCGGGCTGAACGTTGTGACCGTCCCGCTCGGATTTCTCGTCCGCGGGCATGGCAGTGCCTTGTAGACCGCGCAAACCACCCGGTTCCCGTGAAGGCGCTGGCCGATCGGCGCTCGCTGTCCCAACCTCGTGAGAAATTCGGGTTCGTTCGTGCAGCGGTTGAGTCGCTTGTTGGATGCGTTCGAATATCAAATCCGGCGGCATTTCTGCGTCGATCCGAGCCACGACCATTCTTGGACCATGGTGTCGCCGAATTTCCTGAGCCGCGCTGGAAACAACCTTCATGACGGAAATCGCATCTGACCCATCGACCTCAATCATCGGTACACCGTAAGCTTCCGATGTGTGGCTGAGGTGTGCAGGAAGCTCGTCATGCTGTTTCGAAGTAACCACTGCCAAAAAGATGACCGGTGTGTTGTAGACTGCCGCGAAATTGACCGCTGCGTGAAAATCCGCCGAGTCCGACAACCCTTCTCCAAACACAACACAAACTACCCTGCTGTCTTTTTTTACGGCAATTGCCATGCCCACACCGGTGGCGTGTACCAACCTTGCCGCTGTAGGGCTCGGGTATGTCGGTACGACCAGCGAGTGGGGTGTCGGAACCATCAAAAAGCCTCCCTGTGGCACTTGTGGGCCGAAAAACATCCAATCTCCCGGCTCCAGACCAAACGCCGCCCCGCAATATGTTGCTTCTTTTCCTCGGATCGAATGATAAAAGGAAAATATCCCACGCTTCGTCATGTGAATCGCTGCCGTATCTCCCGCGCGAAGAATGAACATAGCATCGCGAATTGAGTAGTTAGGCTGTGTTGAATCCGATTGTCGTGACATTGTAATTGTTTATACCTGCTTTGCCGAACACGCTCGGTGCCTTTCGACGATAAAACAACCGTCAGGCAACCGACGAAACCGGGTGTGCGATGGATACGTCTATGTTGGCGGATTCTGAAGCATACTGCGAATAAAATACTCTCCGGCACGATAGGATGAACGTACAAGGGGACCAGAAGCGCAATAGCGAAATCCCAGTTCTTCTGCAGTTTTCTGGTAGTGGGAAAACTCTTCGGGCGAGACAAAACGCGAAACCGGTAGATGTTTTGGCGTAGGACGCAGGTATTGACCAAACGTGATGACGTCGACATCAATTCGACGCAGGTCGAGCATCGTTTCCAACACTTCCGATGCGTCTTCACCGCAACCCACCATCACTGACGTTTTCGTTAACATACGGTGGTTGGACAAAGCTGCAAACTTACGAGCCATGTCCAGTACTCCCAATGATTGTCCGTAGGTAGCTCGCGCGTCCCGTACATAGCGCTGCAGTCGTTGCACAGTTTCCACGTTGTGAGCGAAAACGTCGGGTTTGGCGGCGCACAGCCGAGCAATTGCACGAGGGTCACCTTGAAAATCCGGAGTCAGTACTTCAACCAAAATCGTAGGAGTACGTCTTTTAATCGCTTCCACTGCCTGTGCGTAATGTTCGGCACCGCCGTCCGGCAAATCGTCGCGGTTGACCGAAGTCAGTACGACGTAGTCAAGCTGCATTTCGGCTATTGCATTGGCCACATTTTCTGGTTCATTTGGATCCAGTCTCGCGGGTTTTCCGCTGGTCACCGCGCAAAACCGGCACCCGCGTGTGCAGATATCCCCCATCAGCATGATCGTTGCCGTGCCGCCTCCCCAGCATTCACCAATGTTTGGACACTGGGCTTCCTCACATACGGTGTTTAAGCTGAGGCGCCGCAATCGGTGTTTGATGTCTACATACCGTTCGCCGCCGGGCGCACGCACTTTTAGCCACGAAGGTTTTGTTGTGGAAGGGCTCCGAGATACCATGTTATGTTACTCGCCATGTAGAAAGCCTGGGGTTGATTTCCCCCGGCAGCACCACTCCGCGTAGCGTACGGATCGCAGATTTGTCAAGCAAAGCGTGGTGATGGCGACAGATGAGTTGCCCAGTGGGGCACTTCATTGTCTGCAATGATAGAACGCATTATGTCCGCCGTTATCGCGCTGGTCAGAATGCCGTCCCGCCCGTGTCCGGCAGCAACAAACAAGCCGGGTATCCCCCAAACCTGGCCGATCATGGGCTGCCCATCGTCCGACATTGGCCTCAAACCCGACCTCACAGCCAGCAACGGTCTTTCTTGCACACCTTGCAGTGTTTTTGCTGCGGCGGTTCCGAGTCCACTGACTCCGCCGAGGGTCACCGACTCGTCAAAACCAACGTCTTCCATTGTGGCACCAATGAGTAGTGTGTTGTCCTGTCGCGGAACCAAGTAGCACCCGGGCGCGAACACGATGTGTCGTGGACAGTCCTGTTTTCCACCGACTTCAACGATTTGGCCGCGTGTAGGGCGAATTCGAGTTCTCAGTGGAATATTTGACAGAAAATCGGATAACCACGCTCCGTTACACACGATGGCAGCATCAAAACCCATACGGCCGGTAGAGGTGCGCAGTCCGCGGAAACGGTCGTCTATCAATTCGATTCCATGCACGGAGACATTTTTTTCAATGACCACGCCAACCCGCCCCAGCGCCGCTTCCAGCGCAGACATGTAAAGGCCGGTATGCAACGCCGAGTCATCCGGCAGCAGCACTCCACCCGCGAGGTTACGTTGCAGCATTGGTTCGAGTGTCATCAACCGAAGCGGGTCGATCACATCCGCACGTAATCCCAGCGAGCGTTGTCGTACGGCACAGTCACCCAGCCCTCGCGTGCGGATGTCGTCGGCCGCCACAACTAGAATTCCGTGGTTCCACCAGGGTATAGGCCGATGTGTTAACTGAGTCAACTCGTCGGTAAAGTTACGTAAGTGAGTACGTGCACGTACGTTGAACTGCAAATTCGTGTCGTCGTCGTGAAGAATCGCTTCGGCCTGCGCTGCCACCATTCCCGCTGCAGCAAATGATGCCCCTCGCTGTTCGTTTGATTGTTCAAATACACGAATCGTGCCGATTTTGGCCGCCGCCAAGCGGTAAGCAATCGACCGCCCAATGACACCGCCGCCAATAATCGCAAGATTTGTCATCGCTCCTCCAATTCGGCCTACCAACGTTACTCCGGTGTTTCCACCCGTTTCCACTCGATTGCGGCGCCGTTGCCCAACGCCGCCAAGGGTTGGGTTCCCAGCAACTGCACATACTGTTCAGGGTTTGCAGCTTGTTGCGCCACCAATGTGAGTTGCGCTTCAGTGGAGGTCAGTCCTTCGGTTGTAAGCCGCCTAGCTTTGACGATTTGGTCCCGAACAATGGTTCTCAAAACGGGGTAGGGTTGCGCACCTTTGACGACAAGCCCGTTAATGAAAAACGTCGGCGTTCCTCGGGCTCCCATGGTAGTCACTGCGACCTGATCCTGCTCCACCAGAGCCATAACCGATGGACTATTACGATCTTCGGCAAATTTCTGCATATTGAGGCCAATCTCTTGCGCGGCCTCGTTTATGGTATCGTTATTGAGTCGGTTTACGCGTCTGAATAACGCGGCGTGCATGTCCCAGAATCGTCCCTGCCGCGCTGCAGCCACGGCAGCCGCTGCGGCTGGGATTGCCTGATCATGAAACGACAGCGGGTTGTGCCGAAATTCCAGCCGCACTTCGTTGGGATATTCGTGGATCAATCGACCAATTGCGGTTTGCACACGTGCACAGTAAGGACATTGAAAATCGGACGCTTCGACAATCACGACGGTTGCTTCTGTTGCTCCCATGTGATTGGCGGGTAGAGTGACCGAATCCGGTGTTTTTGCCTGGCCCTGCCTAAAGAATAAGATTCCGGCAAAAATACAGGCTGCCAACACGGCCATCACCAGAGCTCGGCTGATGCTTTTGGATTCGTCGCTGTGGTGTCCATCGTGATGTTGGACTCCGGTTGTAGTGTGGTTACCCGCTGCGTCATCATGGTGATGGTCGTGTCCCATAACTAAAAAAAGTCCTCAGTTTGAATCGTCTCAGTTGGTCAACATCATGCGGCGGTCCAACACGTCGCCGGCAATTGGGAAACCAAAAGCCGGGTTTCCACCAGCAGATGACGGAAAACTACTCCCGATTGGCGTCAGGATGCAACACCGGGAATTGGGTTTCATGCTTATGTAGGATTGGATACTGTTGTAGTAAGATAAAGGCGCGGAGTTGTAGGACCAAACCTATGCGGGACTATTCAGCGCCGATGTTGCTTGACCACCGCAACGTCACGTTCAAAGTTTGTGAAATATCCAACCCACACGGACTGAACAGCCGGGTAGTCAATATTGCCGGCTGGTTGTCAAACAAAGGAATTTCGTTCTTTGAATACAGATCTTGGCCGGTTTCCGATACCAAAGCCACGCCGCGGTCTAGCCAGATATACGATTCGTCGGATCCGATTTTGGGTGTTGGGGCTTTTACGCTTAACTTACCGCTGACCCCTGTCGCCGGAAGTTCAACAGTAATTTCAATCGAGACACCTGTTGTGGCAAAACCTTTACCTCTGACCGTAACGAAAAATACCATTTGTCCGGAATTAGACGCCTGAACCACTATGGTTGACCCATCTTTTAGCGGGATGAAAGTCTGGGAGTTCAAAAACGGCATGCCCATTGCCACTGAGGCATCCGGTTCGGCGAAAAATTGGCTGCAATTAACACTACCGCTGGTTGTGGTCACCGACGTATGACCGTCTCCTGCAATACCGTCTCCGACTTCACCAGCTTGTTTGCCGTCTGGTACGCTGCTGGTGCTGCTGTCGGTTTCGGCTTTTGTTTCGGAGTCTTCACCGCATCCATAGAGAACGAAGGAACAAAACCCGATCACCAGCCAACGGCGAGTACCACCGAAACCAAGGAATGCGGAATACAACTGCGACATGACGACTCCTAACCGAACCTTACCTTGCCACATTTTACGAAAATGAATCTCCAATGTCATTGCCGAAAACGAATTGTTGATTCGCCGATATTCCCGATTGGGGGCATGCGGTTGGCTTTTGCCGGGATTCGATCTCTTGAAGGGCTAGCTTGACAGGGGTTCTAACACGATGCGATGTTTCGTTCGCCATGTTCAAAAAAATTCTCATCGCCAACCGTGGCGAAATAGCTTGCAGAATTATTCGTACGTGTCGTGACCTCGGAATCCGGACTGTCGCGGTATATTCCGATGTTGACCGGACAGCGTTGCACGTGTTGTTAGCCGATGAGGCCTATCCAATAGGCCCTGCGCCGTCGATTCATAGTTATCTAAACGTCGACGCCATCATCGGCGCTGCCAAAGCAGCTCGGGTGGATGCTATCCACCCCGGGTATGGTTTCTTGAGTGAGAACCCACACCTTGTAGATGCTTGCGACAAAGCCGGAATTGTGTTCGTCGGGCCGCCTGTTGGTGCCATGCAAGTCATGGGAGAAAAGACTTTGGCCCGAAAGACGATGCAACGGGCCAACGTGCCGGTTGTTCCAGGCACCGAAGCCGTCCTGGAATCTGAAGTCGCTGCTCGGGCCGCGGCCGTGGGGTTTCCGGTTATGCTCAAAGCTGCGTCTGGCGGCGGAGGCAAAGGTATGCGGGTTGTACACCGTGCCGAAGATGTAGTGAGTGCCTTCCAGGCGGCACAACGAACCGCACTCAGTTCGTTTGGTGACGAGCGGATATATATCGAACGGTATGTGAAAAACCCCCGTCACGTGGAAATCCAGGTGCTGGCCGATCATTTTGGAAACGCCGTTTACGTGTTCGAGCGCGAATGTTCGGTTCAGCGGCGCCACCAGAAGATCATCGAAGAAGCCCCCGCAACCCGGCTGAGTGATGAAACTCGCCACGCCATGGGCAGAATTGCCGTTTCCGCTGCGTTGGCTATCGGTTACCGGAATGCGGGTACGTGCGAATTTTTGGTTGATGACGAAGAAGAGTTCTTTTTCTTGGAAATGAACACGCGTCTTCAGGTGGAGCACCCCGTTACGGAATTGATCACCGGCACGGATTTGGTTGCCGAACAGTTACACATTGCCGCCGGCGAGCCACTGCGGTTACGTCAGGAAGATTTACGCCACAACGGTCATGCGATTGAATGTCGGATCTGTGCCGAAGACCCCGAAAAAAACTTTCTCCCGTCACCGGGAGTGATTCAAAGTTACCGAATTCCGGAGGGACCGGGAGTTCGGGTGGACGGCGGCGCTTACGCTGGTGCGCTCGTGCCACAATACTACGATCCACTGATAGCTAAGTTAGTGGTATGGGGGCCGACTCGACAGGTTGCGATTGCTCGGACACTACGTGCGTTAAGTGAGTTTCACGTGGGTGGAATACGGACCAATATCCCTCTGCTGACCGCAGTATTGAAGTCAGAACCGTTTGTTTCTGGGCACTATGATACGGGTGTGCTCGACTCTGTTCCGTTTCAAGTCAAGCCCGAGTTGTCGGAATCGGCACAGCAGCAAAGCTCCTGGGTGGCGGCGTTGTCGTTTGATGAAGGTTTGGCGGGAAACGCCCACGTTGAAGAAACCGCGGATGGACACAACGAGATCAACTTGTGGCGTACTTTAGGGCGACGCGCCGCTTTGGACCGCCGAATGGGGTGATAAATGGGCGTACGTACTTACTGGGTGCGCTGGCCGCATCAACAGCAACCTCAAGTCGTTGTGGTGACTGACGATGCCCAATCAAATGGTTCGCGGACCGCAATGTTGCCCGATGGACGAGTTTTGGACGTAGTCCGGCTACCCGACGGGGGGTATTCGATACGTTCGTTGGACGGTACCGTATCTCGGATTGACGTTGTTCGGACACAACAAACCGTCGACGTGACCACCGGTGGTCGTACTTTTGTGGTCGAAGTACAACATGAGCGGGACGCTTTGCTGTCGTCTTCGGCAAAGAAAGTGAATCATGGTGGTAAATTAACAGTGTCGATGCCGGGAAAGGTGGTTAAAGTCCTTGTCTCTGCTGGAGATATTGTTATTGCTGGACAGCCAATATTGATAATCGAAGCAATGAAAATGGAAAACGAGGTCCGTTCCCCTGGAGCTGGTCGGGTAACGCTGCTCCACGTAAAAGAGGGGGATAACGTCGAAGCTGGAACCGTTCTCGCCGAAATTGGGGTCGCGGAGGATTCATGACGGACAAGACGGGTGCAGGTGGATTGCAATCGGAACGTCTGCGATGGGAGCACGACGCCCTATCGCGGCACCGACAAAAAAATCCCGAACGAAAATCCACGTTTCCGACAAGCGATGGCACGGAGACGGAAGCGATTTACCTTCCGCGATCAGACAGCGACCTGGACGTTTATTTGGCGTCGCTTGGATTTCCAGGGGAATTCCCGTTCACAAGGGGTGTGCAGCCCAACATGTACCGGGGGCGTCTGTGGACGATGCGGCAATACGCAGGTTTTGGAACTGCCGCCGAATCAAACGAACGATACCGGTATCTACTGACGCGAGGGACCACCGGGCTCAGTGTTGCCTTTGATCTTCCGACTCAGATGGGATTGGATTCGGACGATCAACGTGCCGCCGGCGAAGTGGGTAAGGTCGGAGTCGCCATCGACAGCCTTGAGGACATGTTGGTATTGTTCGATGGTATCCCGCTTGATGTGGTTTCCACGTCGATGACCATCAATTCTACGGCTGCAATCTTACTTTGCCTTTACCGAGCTGTCGGTGAAATCCAAGGAGTTGCTCCGGAAAAACTGCGCGGCACCATCCAGAACGACCTGCTTAAAGAGTATATCGCGCGCGGCACTTATATTTATCCGCCCCAGCCCAGTTTGCGCATTATTACTGATATTTTTCAGTATTGTGCCCAGGAATTGCCAAATTTTAACACCATCAGCATCAGCGGTTATCATATTCGCGAAGCGGGAAGCGATGCGGTTCAGGAAGTGGCATTCACTTTGGCCAACGGTATCGCATATGTCAATGCGGCTTTGGACAAAGGGTTGGACGTCGACGAATTTGCAGGAAGAGTTGCGTTTTTCTTTAACGCCCACAATCGTTTGCTGGAAGAGGTTGCTAAGTTTCGTGCGGCCAGGCGAATGTGGGCGCACATTATGAGGGACCGGTTTAAGGCCAAAGACCCCAGGTCATGGATGCTTCGTTTTCATACACAGACGGCTGGTTGTACGTTGACGGCCCAGTCACCTGACAACAACGTCGTGCGTGTTGCAATTCAGGCGCTGGCTGCCGTACTTGGAGGTACCCAGAGTCTACATACCAACTCCAGAGATGAAGCGTTGGCATTGCCGACAGAATCTTCGGCAAGGTTGGCCCTTCGGACACAACAGATCATCGCCCATGAGTCGGGCGTGGCTGACTTTGTGGATGCGTTGGGGGGATCCTATGTTGTTGAGGCGTTGACTGACCATATTGCGGCGCGAGCGTCGGCCTATATCGAGAAAATCGATGGAATGGGAGGTATGGTGCGCGCGATTGAGCTTGGTTTCCCGCAGCGCGAAGTTCAGGAGACCGCCTGGAGATATCAGCGAGCGGTTGAAACGGGTGACGAGGTTGTGGTTGGGGTCAATGCTTTCGTCGACCCCAACGAAGAACCTGCCGACATCCTCAAAGTGGATCCGGCGCTGGAACGCGAGCAAATCGAGCGGGTTCGGTCGTTACGGGAACGTCGCGATGCAACCGCCGCCAACAACGCGTTGTTGATGGTACAAAGGGCGGCGATCGACGGCGGCAACGTGCTGCCGCCGATCCTGGATGCGGTGCGTGCGTACTGTACGGTCGGAGAAATCAGCGGGACTTTGGAGCGTATTTTTGGAAGATACAACGAGAATATAGTTATTTAGTAAGAATTACATTACGGAATTCTTTTTTTGCAAAAAATAAGCTACGCGAGCCATTGGCCTACTGCGTCGGTCCTGCCTCGCTACGGCCACTGTCTCGCTCGCCGTTATTTTTTTCTCAAACACCCTCTTACATCCGGAGGACTTCGGTGAATATCAAGATCGCGGACATCATGTCCCGCGTTGTGGTTACGGCTCAACTGCATCATACCGTCGAACATGTTCGGGGAATCATGGACCGTAACGGAATCCATGCTGTACCTATTGTGGATACTGATGGGCATCCTTTGGGTATCGTGTCCAGTCTCGACTTCCTGGGGGGAGTTAAAGATGGCGTACACGTTGGTCAGGTCATGACCCCCGATCCCGTCGTTTTGACCGCGTATGAAGATGTACACGTGGCGGCGCGTGTGATGCGTAACCGGCACATTCATCACGTTCTGGTGACCCACGAGCAGGTGCTGGTGGGGATTATTAGTTCCTTTGACCTGCTCAAGCTTGTCGAAGAACACCGATTTGTCATGAAAAATCCGCCGACTACCTCAGTTCGTAAGGGAAACAGGAAAGCTTGACGCCATCTTTTGCGCCAAAGTTAACAATTCAGGAGCGGCGGATGCACTGATGCCGATTCGTAACCGCAGTTTTTCGGAATCGGTTCCCACTTCCCAGTCATTTATCGCTGTTGCGGCAGCGGTATCAAACAGGGTAGGGTGAGACGCCGAATTGGCGGTTTTGGCGGATTGTGGCTGTCCTACTGCCGTTATCTTGGCGCGAATATCGGCGATTTTTTGTTCAGTGTCAGCGATTTCCGACCGCGCGGTATCGGATAACGACTCCTGCTTCGCCTGTCGCGATACTTCGCGTTGGAGCGTTTCGGCCAACATATCCACCAGCCGAACCAACTCTGCCGTTTCGCTGGAACGCTGTGCCAGTTGTTGGTCGCGGGAACGTTCGAGCCGTCGTTGTTCTTTCCATCCCTGTATTCGTGTTCGGTATGCCTTGGCGGCGGCCTCTCCGGAAGTACCCGCCTCCAAAACCAACGCAAATGGTTCTCCCGGGTGCAATTCCGCTGCCAGATAATCTACGTGCTCCATTTCCGTGCCTGCCGGAAACCAGGTTAACCAATCCGCGCCCGGGTTTGGCACAATAGCCCACGCCGGCGCACGAAAAGGTACGTCCGCGAGTGCGCGTTTCATTGTTGTGTCGTTATCTAAGCACGCCGACGTGTTGGTATGGCATTGTATAGCGGCACGCAGGCCGGTTTCGGTTCCCAGTCCAACCACCTCATCCGCGATTTGCATCACGACCAACGGATGGTCACTCGAGTTGTTGTTTTCTCGGTTTGGTTCGATTAGTTCGGTCAGTTTCACCACTTCATCGGTGGATAGTTTAGCCAAAAGCGCTATCGAACCGTCGGAAGCACCAAACCAAACGAACGTCCGTGTTGTGTTGGTTGTCATCATGTCCGTGAGCGCTTCCGCCAACTCTGGGGTTGCTGTCCATAGAGAATTCATCGTTGTTGCCAATGTCGGATCACCCAGTTGTTCCATGTGGACACCCACTGCCCATCGGGTTTTCCCGGGAAGCAAATGCAACGGCTCGGCGCCAGGGCGTAGCCATTGTGTCAGAAGTCCGATTGCTCCAGCCAGCAGTAAGATAAAGCCCGATACCAGCCACCAAAGCCGCGCACTGATCGGTGTTCGTTGTCCGTTTTTGTCCACTTCTCGTTTTCCGACAAAAAAAGACATAACAATCCCCAATCCGTACAACGCGACCATCGGCACCGCCATCATGGTCTGAGAAATAGGGTCGGGTGGGGTCAGAATGGCTCCGATTACAAACGCGGCAACTACAAAGTAACGAAAGAGGCGCACAAACTTACGATAATCAGCGATTCCGAACAGGCTTAAAAAAAACATGAGAATGGGGAGCTGAAAGATCAACCCAAACACAGCAAGTGCCAGAAATGTAAACGAGTACACGCTCGACATCGTCACTTGCAGTTCGACGTGGCCGCCCTCCAACGTTAGATCGGTTAGAAAACCTGTTACAAATGGCAAAAGAACCCAATACGCAAAGGCGGTACCCATCAAAAAAAACAACGTCGAAAATGCTGAGATAGGAACGATATACCGCTTTTCTTCCGGGAGTAATCCAGGCGCAACAAAAGCCCAGATCTGGTAAAAACTATAAGGACTTGTGACTACGACACCGGCGATGAGAGCCATTTTCATGTACACAAAAACAGCTTCTGCTACCTCGATGGCTTGCAGCCGATAAATACCTCGTTCGGCCAAAGCGGTGCGGATGGGTTCAGACAACCAGTCAAATAGTTCTTGGTGAAACGCATACGTTGCAAAAAATCCTACGGTTACGGCGATTGCGACTCGTACCAGCCGGTCGCGTAGCTCACCCAGGTGTTCAACGAGCGTCATTCGTAATTCATCGTGACTCATGTGGTGGTATCAGATGGCGGAGAAGTCTTGGAACCTTTAGCGATGGTGTCCTCGGCTGGGCGCAATGTGGGCAGAGAAGGTGCTTGTGTGTCCGACGGATCTTCTATGCCGGCCGTTGGTTTGACCACGGGATCGGATGCCACCATGTTGTTTGGTGTGGCATCCATTGTTTTCGTTAACGATGTGCTCTGAGGTTTAGGTGGGGTATGGTTTTTCGTATCGGCGTCACGAGACAATTCGTGGTGTAAGTCGTCGGCGGCTCGTCGAAATTCACGCATTCCTTTCCCCAACGAACGAGCGAGATCCGGTAATTTAGCGGGTCCGATAAAAATGAGCGCTACAACCAAGATAAGAATGATTTCGCCGGCACCGAGACCAAACATGTCCGCGACCTCCGCCATGTACCAGTATGACACGGCGTCTGCATCCTATGTACGCCTTTACCGCTGTGTCAATACGTGGAACGCCGTCGAAACAGGTCGGGTCTTTCCAGGAACAACGTTTCAAACGGCATGATGACTTTGTTTTTTTGAGTCCAATTTGGCGCAAAATTCGGAGTTCCAGAATGCGCCGATATTTTTTCACAAACTCATTGTAAAACAACGGTTTGCGCTTAAGTCATCCGTTGACGGAAGGAAGAGTGGCCGGGCAGCAGTGGTCGCTCCAGCCTAGGTGTGTCAACAATTGTTGTGACGGTAAATCGAGAGGAGCATCAATCACTATGCTTTTTCCGGAAAACGGGTGAGTGAAACGAAGGCGGGTGGCAAACAACAGCAATCGTTTCGAGTTGAAATGGTCCCGGAACAACTGGTTATGGCGTCCTTCTCCGTGGGTCGTATCGCCGATAATCGGGTGAAAAATGTGGTGCATGTGTTTACGAATTTGATGAATACGACCGGTTTTCGGCACCACCTCGACCAGCGAGTAACGAGCCGAAAGATATCGGCCGACGGGGACTGCCAGTTCGACAGTTCCCAGCCTCCGGAATGTTGTTATTGCACTCTGAAATGGTTCTGCCGGTGCCGCTTGGAGCGGGTAGTCGATCATTCCCTCGTCTGCAATATAACCCCGAACAACAGTCAGATAACGCTTATAGACCGTATGAGTTTCAAACTGGGTGCATGCCAAACGGGCCGCCTCTGGGTCCCGTGCAAAAAGAAGTACCCCGGATGTCGCGCGGTCCAGGCGATGTATTGGATAGACGTGGTGCCGCAGTTGGTCCCGTAGCCGTTGTAACACGATTTCCCCAGTCGGTACGTCCGCTGGGGCAAGGGTCGTGCGGTGGACCAGGGCACCCGCAGGTTTGTCTACGGCAACATACCGATCATCCTGGTACAAAATTAGAAGTGGCAACATCTTTTTCTCGTGTTTTACGGTCGCACCGACGAGTTACAGCACCGACGATTATTTGCCGACAACGATGGAAGGATATCGTCCCTTCGGGAGAAAGCCTGATACCTGTGTAACTCGTTACCCTCTACTTTTGTGGAGGTAGATCCCCACTACTATCCGCCACGGGTTCGCCTGCCAATCTTCATAGTACGACACGATTTTTCCATCATCTATCCTGCCTTCATAACACGGTGAGTAACCGTGTCGAACCGGTTTTCCTGCGTCTTTGAGGAGTTTTCGATGAATTCATCGTCTCAAAATAACTTTCGACCTGTTGCGACTTCAGCGACAGCCTGTCGTTATGCCTCCAATGGCATCGCTAACGTATCCCGATATTCGGTCGTTGTTGTGGGGTTGACCGCAATGGTCTTTTCTGCTTGCCGCGAACCCCATACCGCCCAAACCAACATCGCTGGTCAAAGTCAATTTGGTTATTTAACATCGGAGCCGATATTGGATCCCGCGGTTATCAGTAGCGGGAAATTCTTATTGTATACCCCAAAAATTGAACCGCTTAAATTACTTATCCATGACCTGCTTTCTCCGGACCCCGCCGAACTTGACTCCAGTGTGATTGGCCACATCGACATGGCGTGTACATCGGAGTTTTCCTGTCAAACGGACAACGATTGTCTGGCCGCCTACCAACCGTTGTTTACGTGCAACCTGAATTTGGATGAACCACGGTGTGTCGGCAATGGTGCCGCGTGCATTGATGATTCGGATTGCACATGGGACATCGCCTGTATCGATAACCAATGCCTCAAACCGGCTTGCGCAGACTGGGAACCCAATCCGAAGGTCCTGGAATGCTCGTATCTGACCCTTCCCGGTACCGACACGTGTGCAGATCGCCCAGAAGACTACTGCATGACCCTTTATTGGAACCGTACCGCAAGTGGTCCCAACATGCCGAAAACTCCTGTCGCATCGGATCACGATTATACCGATTTGCCTCTGGATTTACTCTCGGTGGCCGGCAACAACACAATCGGGTGTGTACAGGTACCGGTTAATCTCGGACTTCCCACCGATATTCTGGGTCCGTTACCCCTGCTTCAATTAAAAACAGTCGGTCTACCTTCCATTTCTCGGCATACGACACTGGGGCCGGCATCAGAACCGGTTTGTGACGAACTGGGATGCTCTGAAGACACTGCGATCAACGTTGCGGGAATGTGGTTTAGTGCCAACGTCGTGCCCGAGACCCCTATTGAAGCATCGGTAACCTGTCAATTAGACGCGGCGACCAACTCCAGCCAGTTATGCGCCCAGTTTCTTGCCAACGTACCCGTCGCTGCAAAAGGTGCGGTGGTTGCGGCGGGTTGTGAAGCGGTAAAATTCCAGGTCAAAGTCAACTCGATTCCATTAAAACTGGGTCTTATCCCACACATGTCCGCGCCCGGCGGCGGGGGTTGGACCAGCCAGTTGTTTAGTGGAGCCAAAGATTTTCACCTGGATGACATGTTTCGGGTCACGCCGGTGATTGCCGGCAGACCGACGATTGCGTTTGGCGACATGAATGCCGATGCCAACATAGTGGCCGATGTAGACTTGTGGGGTTACAAACCGCCGCATATGTGTGATATCGCGCAGGGCGCCGCGCAGGGTGAACTAAATGGAATCATCAAAACCGAACTCATGAACGCGATCTCTGGAATGCATCGGCGGATTGAGCGCACCGTATTTCCTTATTTTATGTACAATAACACTAATTTACCAGCGGCGTGCAGCGTGTTTAGCTGCTTGCCGGGCAGCGATTCTGACGTTCCCTGTTGTTTCACCGATGGACGGATTCAGCGCTGGGCTCGTGCGGCGATTACGTATCAGAAATGGCACTGGTTTGCGGGCGCTTTCGGACCCTACGAAAAAGAATTTGGCGACGGATGGTTGCCGATACTCAACATCACGACGGAAACCGACGGCCACCCGGAATGTGATGGTGCGACTGGGTACATGTACGAAGACTGTGACGGCCTGTACACACACATTTGGTTCCATTTTGACAACGACCAAGACAAAGACGGTATCCTGACACCAGATGATTTGGCTCCGCAGTGTAACACCCTCTACAACCTGGACTCCGACTGGGATGGGGTGGTGGATGATTGCGACAAGTGCCCCAATGATCCCTTCTCGGTGAGTGACGAATTGGGTAAAGGAGGCGATGGAGATGGGGTGTGTGGTGACATCGACAACTGCCCATTCCACTATAACCCCACGCAGTCCAATTGTAATGAAGATGCCGAACGTGTTTTTAGCCCCGACGAGATTCTGGGAGATGTTTGCGACCCCGTTCCGTGCCCAGCGGTGGTTCTTGATTACAGCTATTCGTCCGGGAAAGTGGCCGAATGTAAAGAATTGGCCGGTTTGTATGTGAGCCCACTTTTGCCTCAGCCGTACCAACCCAAACCGGGTGACCCAAAAGTTCCAGCAAATTGGCCGGTTTATGACGTAAGTACGTCTGCGTACTTCTGTGTGGACGACCTCACGAAAGGGATCGACTGTATGTCGGACGCGGCGGTAAGTGAGGCGTTGGCCGGGCCGGCAAATTGTGCACCGCAATATCCCGGTGATGTAAATTGTACTGTGAGTTTGAACAACCCCATGCCGATTCCGGAGGTGCCCATGACCTGGTACCACCGCATCGACCTCAAAGAATCGACGAGCCATGTTGTGAAGCTTGATTACACTCATTTACCGGGAGAATACACCATTCCGCTGACCTGGAACTGGGAGGCCGACCGTGATCGGTGGTTGGCGACTGGATTAATTGACCCCAATACCATCACAAACCAGCCGTTAGCTGGGAATTCGTCGATATATGGGAGATTGTGGTTGCATTCGGCGTCCAAACAAGGGACCACATCGTTTCCCGAACCAAGTGTTCACGGCATGTACTTGTCAAATCACTACGCTGAAATTGCCACTGTGACGTGTAAGAGCAAAGATTTGTTCCAGATTCCGGTTTTTTCAAAATGCGTAATCGACCCGGCGAGCTGCTTTGAACTGCCCTGGAAACCAGACATTTACATCAACCCTGCCGATATGGTGGCGCGGTTTGACGCTCAATCTCCCCTTGAGGCGTCGATTGTCGTGAAAACGCAGACTGGGCGCAATTTTGGCGCCATGATGCACAACGGTCAGGCGGAACTCGTGGACTCCCGACTGGGGCCCGCCGCAGCGGCGCTGATGAATACCGAGGGCGCTAAGTTTATTGGCGCATCGGAGCCATCTTTGGCGATTGGCAGAGACCCATCTGCGCCAAGTGTGGTCGCTGTCGGAACCGACGGTCGTGTTCTTGGATTGTTGTACAGCGTTGGCTCCCAACTTCTCGAACAAGCAGACATCGGGCGCGGTATCGGAAAAACCGGCGGATTGCCTCACTCATCGTTCAAAATCACTTACGCACGATCAGAAACGCGATTGTACGCTGTTGGCGTGGCCGGAGAAAAAGGTTTCGGGCATGAGATTTGGGCGTTTGACTTGCTCGGAAGCGAGTGGGTACCCATAACACAGATCCAAGATGGCGCCGGCGACGTGTTGGCGGCAACATACCGGTTTGTCGATGGGACGTTGGTGTGGTTGTCAGGCAACGAAGGCGTGGTTCGATATTACCGACTGGACACAAAAACAGGGGCGGTTGACCTGTTGTGGAAAGGAGAATCGGCCTTTGCGCATCATCACCTTGCAATCGACAGCCAGGGCGATGTGTTGTTGATGGCGTCCATGGTCAAACAACCATTTTACACCCTGTATCGGTTGGCTCAGATGAAAGAGTCCATGGTAGTTGTAGCCTCGGCGAAGGGTGGTGCGGTCGCTCCATTTGCACCCGTGACGGACACATTAGGGGTCACGGTGATCGAAGTGGAACCAAGTGAAGGATTCGGAAAGGGAGTGCGAAAGAGTATGACCGCATTGGAAAAACCAGTTGAGTTGAACTTGATTTCCGGCATCTAATCTAAGCAGAACTCGTCTTTTTCTTACACATCCACCCAACCCACATTTCCGTTTCCCTCCCAAAGCCGGCACTCCTCTTTTCGGCCGGACACCCGGCAGAATAACGTTTCCTGCTGCCAGTTCGGTGTCCCTTCTGTCTGCGTGTTTATCTTGTCAGAAGACGTGCACATTTGGCGGGTATAGCCAACGACGGGGAAGAAACCCGGACCATCCATAGGCGTGCTATGGGTCGACCATAGGGAAGGTATGGGCTGGCCATAGGGAAGGTATGGGCTGGCCATAGGGAAGGTATGGGCTGGCCATAGGGAAGGTATGGGCTGGCCATAGGGAAGGTATGGGTCGCCCATAGGGAAGGTATGGGTCGCCCATAGGGAAGGTATGGGTCGCCCATAGGGAAGGTATGGGTCGCCCATAGGGAAG
>JABWCM010000392.1 GCA_013360285.1 Myxococcales bacterium | reverse complement strand
ATCCTATTGGTTTCAAAACCTGTACCATACGATCGGTGTCATACACGTTCATCTGACAACCAAATGTTTGTACGAACACGAATCGTTGTTTTTCAGTTGGCACTGGCAAGTTTTGCGGTTGAATCATAACGTCTCCGATGCGCCACACAATTTTGGGCTTGCACGTTATCACTCGTGGTTTCCGCCAGGCAAGCCTCAATTGCCGCAGGTATAGTCCCGCTTGATTAATCCGCATTTCTGTTTCAGATTTTATATGCTTCCAACGACCCTGTTCGATGACCGTTCGGGAGCACACAAGTCCGTAGGAAAAACTGCCACAAACGTGCTCACCGACGACGAAATCTACATAAGAACCGTTGTGGTCCCCAAACTGGGAGATCGAATGCGACTGGACCGTTTTTTGGTTGCACGGTTCCGGGGCCATTCGCGGACAGCCATACAAAAGGGGATCGTACAGGGGCTGGTGACGACCGAAGACGGAACTCCGTTGCGCCCTTCAACACAAGTGCACGCTGGTCAACTGTTGCGAATTCGAATTCCGATGATCGCCCCCACCGTTGGACCGCCGCCTTTTCCCGCCGTGTTACACGAGGATGCTCGCTTGGTCATCATCAATAAAACGTCGGGCCTGGTATGCCACCCTCGAGGAACGAATTTTTGTTGGTCAGTTACCGCACTAGCCAAACAGCGCTGGCCAGATTGCCGAATGGACCTTTGCCATCGTCTGGATCGAGATACGTCCGGAATCCTAATTCTTACCAAAGACTTAGACGCCAATCGTAAAGTGAAAGCAGAGATTGCCCGCGGTAATATAACAAAAGAATATGACGCTCTGTGCCGCGGACTGGTCTCCGCCGACCACCAACATGTCATAGCGCCGATCGGCCCCGCTGACGGTCCGATCCGCATCCAAATGGCGGTCCGATCGGACGGTTTGTTCGCCCACACCGAAGTGACCGTTGTTGCACGGAACCCCAAATGGTCGGAAAATGGCATGACGTGGGTACGTTGCCGCCTACATACTGGCAGAAGTCATCAGATTAGGCTTCACCTAAGCCACGTCGGTCATCCCATCATTGGCGATCGTATGTATGGTGTAAAACCGGATGTTTTTCTTGAGTCATGGCGACACGGAATCACTACAACGACCATCATTGCCGCGGGCGCCCCCCACCACGCATTACACGCCGCTTACGTTCGGCTACCTCACCCCGATGGAGGGACACTGGAGGTATCGGCACCACCACCGACGGACTTTGTCCGGTGGTGGAATTCACCCGAAGTGCTGCCACTAGATGGCTGGAACGAGTCGGAAAATATGGATGAATCGGATTCCGACACACCGGAGGACGAGTGAAATTCGCTTTGTGTCAGCAAAACATCACCATCGGTGATTTCGATGGAATGGAACGATTATATCGAACAGTTTGGGAGCGAGCCCGAGACGGCGGCGCCTCCGTGTTGGTACTGCCTGAACTGGCAACAACCGGCTATCCTCCGCGAGACTTGTTATCTTACAAACGTTTTGTCGATCGAAACCTAACACTTGTTCACACCATGGCCCAGTGGACCCTCAACGGCCCCGCAATTATTACCGGATGTGTAACACCCAATTATGACAATCCCGGCCGGGACTTGTTCAACAGCGCATCCCTTCTCGACTCGGGTCAGGTACAAGCCACAGTTCATAAAACCTTGTTGCCAACCTACGACGTTTTTGACGAGGACCGCTACTTTGAACCGGCGCCATACCGGCAGATTGTATTGCTGCGCTCCGTTCCTATTGGACTGACTATTTGTGAGGATATCTGGACGTCTACCGAACACTGGCACAAACTACGGTATATTACCGACCCAGTAGACGAATTGGTCAGCCTAGGTGCACGGCTGCTCATTAACTTGTCAGCAAGTCCATTTTCGCTGGACAAACCGCCGATTCGCCAACATTTAATAAGCGACAAAGCACGTAAACACGGAGTACCGGCACTCTACGTCAACCAGGTAGGTGCCCACGACGAGTTGGTTTTTGACGGCAATTCGATGGTTTTTGATTCCACAGGCCGTGTCATCCGCCAACTTGCTGCATTTCAAGACGATTTCTGCATCGTCGATCTTGCGAACACAGACACGGCCCACTCTGTCGGCGGGCAACCACAGCTTTTTTCGACCCGCCAATGTTGGGAGGAACAAGCTGTGTCCGCGATCTGCCTTGGCATTAAAGACTATGTACGCAAATCGGGTTTTGACACGGTAGTATTGGGGCTGTCGGGTGGAATCGATTCAGCGCTGACGGCGGTACTTGCTTCGATTGCGTTGGGTCCTGAACATGTGTGGGGAATTGCGATGCCAACACGATTCTCCAGTACCCATTCGGTAGAGGATGCTTGTATCTTAGCGCAAACACTCGGTATTCGATTTGATGTAATTCCAATTGAGCCAACATTTGCTGCTATTGTCGACCAGTTGGCACCGGTTTTCCAGCACCGCCCCTTCGACCTGGCAGAAGAAAACCTCCAGGCACGCCTTCGCGGAACCACACTCATGGCGGTAGCCAATAAATTCGGTTCGTTGCTGCTATGTACCAGCAACAAAAGTGAAGCAGCGGTTGGGTATACCACTTTGTACGGCGACATGACCGGCGCGTTAGCCCCGATTGCCGACCTTTACAAGACACAGGTTTACGCTATTTGCCGGTGGCTGAACCGCGATCGGGAAATCATTCCCGCACGGACCATTGAAAAACCCCCAAGTGCCGAATTGCGATTTGATCAAAAAGATGAGGATTCATTGCCGCCATATGACGTGTTGGATTCAATTCTGAAGCCGTTGATCGAAAGCCCAGATGACTTAGATAAGTTACAACCAACGTGGGATGCGGCAGTAAAAACGTTGGTAGAACGGGTCACTTTGATGGTCCGACGTGCGGAATACAAACGTCGGCAGGCACCGCCTGTTCTGCGCATTAGCGGCAAGGCGTTTGGCGTCGGCCGAAGAATGCCGGTTGTCTGGAAAACGGACTCATTGCTGAGAGGGTCAGCGGAAATAGATAACTGACCCTGAAACAGCTAATTTACGCTGCCTTGGCCATGCCTATCGGTGCAGCATATACTTGAATCGCCTCAGTCGAGCCCGGCAAATTCAGCGCTAAATTAGCTGTTTCAGGGTCATTTCCGGCTTGAAGCTTACCCTCTGAGCTTGTGAAAAAATAGCTGAACGAACTTGGACGGATGCTTTTGTCCCCGCTGCCCAGAAAAAAACCTGCGCCATATTCCCGATATGACTC
>JABWCM010000143.1 GCA_013360285.1 Myxococcales bacterium | reverse complement strand
CACTCGATCGGTTCGGGTATCTGGTTGATCGGATTGAGTTGGCCAAAGACACCCTGCGGAGTGAAGAGTTTTACGATCCCGACGCCTATCGTGCCAGTCTGTTCATGATCGATAAGTGGCTGGAGGTCGTGTCCTCCGTCTACTTCCCAACCCGATTGACCGTCGTCGATAACCAATTTGGGAGCTACTCCATTTATTCCTCGAAGGATCTGATGCGAGTCGTGCGTGACGAAGCGCAGAATCCGTATCTCAGCCTTTTCCGCGACCGGTTCATTCCGTCGATTGTGAATAGCCGTCCTGATCTCATCGGGGTGTCGATTACCGCGACATCTCAGATCATTCCAGGCCTCACACTCTGTCGACTGATCAAGGAGGCGGCTCCCGATCTGCATATCACGATCGGTGGCAGCATCTTTACCCGTTTGGTGGATAACATTCGTCGATGTCCCAGCCTGTTCGAACTCACCGACGATATCGTCGTATTTGAGGGGGAGACGGCCTTACTGGAATTGGTCAACCAGCTGGCCGGCAAGAAAGATTACAGTAAGGTGCCCAACCTGATCTATCGGCAAAACGGCAAGATCACGGTCAATCAGCCCTTTTATTCGGAGAATGTCAATCAGCTTCCGGCGCCGAATTATGACGGCTTCCCGCTGGATCTCTATCTCTCCCCGGAACCGGTCCTCCCGGTCCAGTTTTCGCGCGGCTGTTACTATAAGGATTGTGCGTTCTGTGCGTTGACCCTCGATCACCAAAATTTTAGGCAGAAGGACCCAAGCCGTACGGTCGAAGAATTACAGTGGCTGAAACAGCGTTACGGGGCTCGCCACTTCTTCTTCACGGACGAGTGTTTTGCGTTGTCGCCGACCAAACGGTTGTGCCAGCAACTGATCGACAAACAGGTCGACGTCAAATGGACCTGCGAGATGCGCTTCGAGAAAAATCTCTCTCGCGAGTTGCTGGCCTTGATGCGTGACGCCGGCTGTTTAAAAATTGTGTTTGGCTTAGAGTCCTTCAACCAGCGGATCATGGATTTTATGAAGAAGGGGATCAAGCAGGAGTGGGTGCGGCGGGTGGCGGATGACTGCGTGGATCTCGGGATCGCCGTGCACTGTTACATCATCGTCGGGTTCCCCACGGAGAAACAAGAAGAAGCGCTTGAGACCATGAACTTCATCGTTGAAAACAAGCGGTTGCACGAGTCCTATGGTTTTTCGTGTCAACCCTGTCTGTTTGACTTGGAAAAGGAAGCCCCCATCATGAGTGATCCCGGGGGCTATGGCATCCGCCGAATTATGCGACCGTCTGCGGAAGATCTGAGTCTTGGGTTCTTCTACGAAGTGCAGGAGGGGATGACCCCTGATGAAGCGGAGCGGTTGTATCAGTACGTGTATGGAAAGATCAGCGAGGTGGTGTGTGAGCTACCGTTCAATTATGCGATGGCAGACGGGTTGCTCTACATCTCACGGGCTAAGGCAGGAGATAAATCGGCGTCGATGGCCGCACATTGACCCTATTTTTCTACGGCGGCTATAATATCGATTCCTATGGATGGAGTCATGAAGTCGGCGACGTTAGGCGAACGGGTGATCGGGAAAGTATCGGACTTCGGCCCGCTATTTGACTATACGGTCAAGCTCGTTCTTCTTGCATCCTTCCTCGAGCTGGTGTTGTACCGGTTGTTGTCGCGTCTGGGGATGCATCTCAGTAAGATGGCCGCAACTCATCCATGGATTACACCCACATTCACGGCATTGACGGAAGTGGGGGCATGGCTCCTGAATATCGTCGCGGTGTTGTTGTTTTTGGCCAAAGGTTTGTTTGCCTTGCTCGCGTTGACGTTGATCGTGACGGTTTACTTATTGGTTACTTTAGACCTGCGAAAACAAGTTTTGGTGCCGGTGTTGGTGCTTCTGGGGCTGTGTGGAACTCTTGTGATCGTGGTTCTTGGCTCAGATTCGTCCGGAATTTGGAACCATTTTCGATTCATGACACGGCTGTTTGGAGAGGGCCCACCCAAAGAATGGCGCAATTTTGACTATTTTTTGAGACAAATCGGGTTCGGCGTCTTTCCATGGAGTGCTTTTCTTCCGTTTGCAATAGGTCGTTTGTTTCTTGCTTCAAAATCAGCTTGGTCTGCCGACACGATCCCTCAAGAAGAAACAGCGACCAGCCGCCTCCACATCTTGGTCGTGTTGTATTTTGCTGTGCCGCTCATTCAGTGGATGTTCGGTATCCATGACTTTTTGCACTTGGTGTACCCGGCTGTGCCGGCGGTCGCGTTGGCGATCGGTTTGTTTTTACATCGGCTGTGTCAGGGGCTGGTACTGGACCGATTTGCGGCATTCGTCTGTTTTGGAATGTTGGCAATGTTGTTTAACGACATCAGGCACGGTGCCGACAACCTGTTTATGTTTCTCGCCACCGATCCTCCATTTGCCCGCGACGAGAAGCAGGGAATGGTTTTTCCGGAAGACATGAAAGTGGGCCTCTGGTTTTCCCTGGGAACGGCTTTGATCGTTGCGATGGTGGTGGTTATGTTTGGCCGACTGACGGAGACTGCCGGCAAAATTGCCGCTTTTTCGCGCCGATCCACGGTGTCTATTTCGCTGATTACATTGGCAGTCGCAGGAATCATCGCCCGCGTGGTGTTGGGGTTGGCCGACCGTGTTGGTGACCGGTTTCAACTTCCGGTGGTGGTGCGCGCTTTTGAACCAGGTCAGCAGTCGTTCGCAACCCATGCACTGACTCGCCCGGAGGTGGTCGTCGGGCTTGTGCTGGTGATGCTGTTGGTGGTCGGTGGACCGTTATTTCTGACACAACGTGGGCGGAACTGGGTAAGTAAACTGCCGAAAATTATTCGGTTTTTTGGACGGGTTGTCGGCAAGACCACAAATCTGATGCGTATAAACACGTTGCCTGGTCAGGCTCTGGGGATGACTGTTGTGGGTATTGCCGGCATTGTCCTGTCATTTGTACGCCTACGGATTCCTCACGGATATGGAATCGGTGCCACGCTAATGGATCCTGTGGTGTATGGATTGGTGGTGTTGACTGTGGTGTTGGGAATTGCGGTTTACACAACGGGTCGGGGTCTGTTGGGACAAGCCGGTAGCTGGCTCCGGGGGCTTGGGCCTCGTTGGGCTTCTCCGATGTTCGGAGTCGGTTTGTTATGTGGTTATTTGGCTCTGCGTTTTCCCAAAGAGTTGTGGCAATACACCCCCGAGACCTGGGCAGTAGCGGCATTGTTAAGCCTTTTTGTGCTTCAGTTCGGGATATCTGTCGGTAGGCAACGTTTAGCGCGGTTGTTTGTCGTAGCTGGTGTCGTATTTGTGGGCATCGCTGTGTCGGTTTGGATTCCTCTCGCATCCAAGTTGGCGGATATCAACGCGATTGCGCTACCGGACGGCGGAGATGACACGTACGTTTATCTTTTTGTCAAGTCCCGGGCGACTTTGGGGCTGTTGGTGTTGATCGTATTGTTGGTTGTGAACTGGAAAGTGTCCAGTGTTGCTGCCTTGGAACGCGTTGCTGCCGCTATTCAAAGGCTAAGTTACCGCGCCGAGCGGAGCACAACGGCGGTGCCTATCGTTGCAACGGCTGCTTTGTTTATTACGTTGATTTATAACTTAAGCATTGTCCCAGCGCTGTCGTTTCATGTCTCGCAGAAACACATCATCGATACTTATCATCATGCTGAAGGTGCGTTGCCGGACGCCAGCAACCTGTTCAGACATGGTTCGTTTGCGAAGGCGAATAACGATTTCAATTTCTACACCAATCGGGTTGCAGAAGTCGCAGATCGTTCACGGATGCTGGATGTTCTGCTGCGTCAAAAAGACACAGCGGTAAAAATCACAATGGCCGGGGGTCGGGAGACAACTGAATTGTTACCAGGCTGGGATCGGCTCAACGACCCCAATGGAGATGGGGTTCGTGATTGGCTGGCGGAGTCCGGTTTGGCTGAAGACGTCCAGGAGGGACGAGTGGTCGACGAGGACAAACAGTGGGCCATCGACCAGTGGAAAGGATACCATCTTTTCGACAACAGCATGGATTCCTTTGAGATTTTGTCTAATGATACCAATTCATTAACCCTTTCCGGTAAACCGGTGCTCGGGGGAGTGGCTCATCTCGGTAGCCGATATCTCATTGACAGAAAGGAGGCTCCTGTTCACGATGCAACAGCGCAGAAGGCCGGCAGAAACTTTTTTATCTTACCAAAACGAAACTTCAGTGAACTGAATTATCAATTCCGCAAGAAGGCGTCCGGGAGGCATATTCCGGTTTTGGATGACCGTTCGTCGCAGTTGATTTTGGCGACGGGCCAACTAGAGGCCGGTGAAGAAAATCGTAATTGGCTGGCGATGCACGTTACGTCTGAAGACGAAGCGTTGAAAATTCCCGGGTTTAAAGCCGCCTATGTCAACTTTGAAGACAAAATCGCGTTGCTTGGGTATACCATCGAAGAAGAAAGTGTGAAGCGGCGCGATGAAGTGAAGCTTCGGATATACTTCAAAACATTGTCGGAACTGGACACGTCCTACAAAATATTTATGCACATTGATAAGGCGGGGTCTTCCAATCGTATTCACTCCGATCACTACATTTTAAATGAATCCAAAGACTCAGAGGAAAAAAACTGCGTGGGCTGTTTTCAGACCAACCATTGGTTGCCCGGCGATGTGGTGATTGACCCTTTTAGTCGAGAAATTCCCCTTGGAACACCGTCAGGCGCTCAGGACATGTGGATGGGATTTTACAACACTTCCAATGATGCTCGATTGAAGGTGAAAGACTTCGACAAAAAAAAGGTGGTACACGACGGGCAAAATCGGGTCAAAATGGGTTCGTTTATGGTGCGGTAGACACCCGGCTGTGGCGACAGAAGGTTCGTTATCCGTGGCTCCCAGGTGGAAGGGCAGCTACGTTACGTGGGTCGTACCTTTGGTTCGTTTTTTCGCAGCGTATCAATTCGGCAATGTCCGCCGCACAGGTTTTGCATTCTGTACAAGCCTGGGTTTCCAAAGAAACAGCACGCACTGTTTGATGACCACGGCGAACAGCCGCCCGGATGGTATCCTCGTTGACGGATACACACTTGCACACAATGAGCTGACCCGGTTCTGCTCCCTCGGGGCACACGTTTCGACCAAAACATCGATCACATAAGATACCTTTGCAGTAAGGTATTGGTTCCTTCATCCGTTTCAGGATGTAATCAAAATATTTTAACGCGCGGATATTGTCATCGCGTGTTCCGGACGTGTCGAAGGGTGGATTGGGCAGGCCCATTGTCGTGATATCAAGCCCCAATCCCAGTCCAAACCGTAGGGCGGCATTAACATACGGCGCTCCTTCTTCAAAGTCGTAAAAGACCTTATCTCTTTCTATGAATGCTCCGCCAAACGGTTTCAGTCCCATGACCAGCGAGCGACGTACCGACAATTGATGGATCAATCGGAACACGGCGTCCAGCGAACGAACGTTGCGGCGATTGACAACCACGGACACACTGACGTTGATACCCGCCGTTACCAAATTCTGAATGCCGCTAATGGTTTGTTCAAAAGATCCGCGCACTTTGGTGGTTCCATCGTGGGTGCGGCGGTCGGCGCCAAACAAGCTGATGTTGGCGTGAGTTAATCCCGCATCTTTGGCGCGTTGTGTGTAGTTTTGATACGAAAACCGGCGACCGTTGCTGGCGACTATGATCTGTTCGTAACCTTGGCGTCGACACTCGGCAATGGCCGGAAAAAAAGTGGGCATCAATGTGGGTTCACCGCCAGTGATGACTACTTGTTTCCATCCTTCGTCGTGCATCGCCCGATACAGTTCTTCGGCGAACGTGGCCGCGTCGGCTTCAAACGTGTGCGGTTCTCCGATGGGGCTGATTTCATAACAAAACGCGCAGCGGAGATTGCATTTGTCAGTCAAAGTCAAAAACTTGGCCATTGAATCTCTCTCATCGTCCCGAACAGGAGGGCGACTCAGAAACGAGAAGCCACATTGACCCCACAAAATCTAACATAGGGTTCCCGAAGGATACAGCCAAACCTGTGGTGTATGGCCGACTCGGATGGCGGCGCACGACGTCTTTGTCCGGGGAAGCGGTCTGTGATATATCCGACACATGGAATGGTCTTCGTCGTTATATCTTTGGAGTACCGGGTTTGCGTTTGCGTGGGGTGCCTTGTGGGGTTCGTTTTTTAACGTAGTGATTTATCGATTACCCGCCGGGCTGTCGGTGATTACACCCCCGTCTCATTGCCCACACTGTAAAACCCGCCTCCGCGCGTACCACAACGTACCCGTATTGGGGTGGCTGTTTTTACGGGGCAAATGCGCGACTTGTCGTGCTCCTATTTCAGTAAGATACCCGCTGGTGGAGTTGTTGACGGCCGTTTTGTCGGCAGCCCTTTGGTTACGTTTGGCGTCTCCTGACGCCGGATTTGACCCCCTAGCAGCCATCGCGCCTTTTGGGCTTTTGTTTTTGTTTCTGGGTTCGTTGATCGTCATCACGTTCATCGATATCGATTACAGGATTATTCCTCACGAAATCACGTTACCTTTGCTGGCGTTGGGCATGGTTTCCTCCCTGGTCAATGTTTCGGTTACCGGAGTGGGCTGGAAAGAATCTGTGCTTGGCGCACTTGTGGGTGGCGGAATTATCTGGTTAATCATTCAGGTGTATTTCTGGCTGCGTAAAGTGGAAGGTATGGGTGGCGGCGACTTTGTCATGATGGCCATGCTCGGGGCGTGGCTTGGTTACGCATCGATTCTCTTTATCTTATTTGCCGCGTCTTTACAGGGCACTGTCGCTGCGGTCGTACTCTATGTTAGCGGCAAATCGTTGCCCCAACCGGCGATCCCAGGACCTGGTTGGGGAGGCTCCGAATCCGAACCCGATCCCCCCGACCCAGGTTCAGTGGCCCAGCCGGGGTTACCAGATGGTGGTTTTCGGAGTATGGAACTCCCTTTTGGGCCTTTTCTGGCTCTGGCTGGTTTGGAGTGGCTGTTTTTTGAGCCATGGATACGTACCACGGTCTATGCGTTGTACGGCGGATAACCGCATGCATCCCTCTTCTTATCCACCGCACTGAACGTTGAGTAATTCTGATGCATGTTGGACTGCGGACAAAGGTACTCACGGCTCTTACCCTGGTGGTATTGGTGGGCGTGTTCTTGGTTTATTTAACGACAACCGGGTTGCAGTCGTCGTTTCTACGACAAGACCGGTTGGCGCAAGCCGAGTTCATTGCCCGTATTGTGACCACATCGGTCGCTTCCTACGATCTATCCGATTCAAAAAATCGTGATTTGGTCTTTGCCGATCTCACTGAAGCTTTGGGTGCACATGGGCTTTTTTTGTTGGGGTCGGATGGGTTACCGGCTGCATCTGTGGAAAAGGCCCGCCTTGGGATGTATTTGCCCGAAGCCTCGATTCAATTGTTGGCGGAGCAGGCGTCTAATCCCCCGTTTTCCGGATACGTCAATGTTGCAGGAGGAGAGTCGATTGCCGTCATTACCGCCATGCCTCAAGAAGAAGACACCGCTGCATCTCGGTTGTTGATGTTGCTTCCTGCTGAACGACTGTCCTTGTCGGATTTTCACAGCGACAAAGTGATTGTACTGTTCGCGTTGGTGTTGTTGGCGCTGGTCGTCCTGATTGGATACCTTATGTTAACCAGAATCATTGTGGAGCCAGTGCGCCGCCTCACTCGTGAGGTTGAGCGGCTGCGCCCGGATCCGTCTGGGCGGCACGATGTGAATTCGCCTCAGCGTGACCCGGGCGACGAAGTGGCTCAGCTTTATGCGTCATTTAATCGGTTGTTGGCTCGGTTACGGGATTACCAGGCCGATACCGAAATCAAAATCCGCGATTTGCGATCGATGAACCGTCAACTTGAAACAACCCAAGAAACGCTCGTTCGAACCGAAAAACTGGCGTCTGTTGGCGTTTTGACCGCGGGGATTGCCCACGAAATCGGAAATCCGATCAGCGTGTCTTTGGGTTATTTGGAAATGTTGAAACGGGGGGATTGTACTGCGGAGGAAGTGGCGTTGTTTGTGGACCAAATCGACCAATCTACACGCCGGGTTAGCTCCATTATTCGAGATTTATTGGACTTTTCTCGTGCGTCGCCCAAGGAGGACGACCCGTTTCCGCGCTGTGACGCGGTCGAAGTGGTGGAACGAACGTTGAAGTTATTGGCTCCACAGAAACGGTTTAAGTCGATAACGGTGCAACGTCATTTTGAAGCACCTCAGCCCTTTGTCGCAATTGATGACGGGCGGTTGGAGCAGGTAGTGCTGAATCTGCTCCTGAATGCGGCGGATTCAATGCAGGGCCACGGCGCCGTACACATTCACATAAAAGACAATGGAGCTAATTTTGTAACCTTGGCCGTCCAGGACGAAGGGTGTGGAATCGCGCGTCGAGATTTGCTTCGTATCTTTGACCCCTTCTTTACCACCAAAGGACCTGGCGTCGGTACTGGTCTCGGTCTTGCGATTACCCATCAGATCGTCACGGCCTTTGGAGGCCGGGTGGACGTTGAAAGTGAAGTCAACAAAGGAACTACCTTTTTCCTGCAACTGAAACGTGCCGCCTGATTCGGATTTCTCCCAAGTTTGAGAGGGTATTTAGATATTTAAGCACCCTCTTTGAGGCTGCGTAATTTTTTCATGACTGTGACAGTTTGTGTTGAGGTTCGCAAAGTTTTCTGAGACCCTTTCGCTCCGGACATCGTGTGGCTGTCCGCGGAATCATTGGCATCATGTGAGGTTTGGTGTGAGTTTGCGGATACTTGTTATCGATGACGAAAAAAGTTTCGGGGACATGGTGACAACACTGCTGCGCAAAGAGGGGTACACCGTCGAATACGTCACCTCGGCGGAAGAAGGTCTGAAGAAACTGATGGATGGGGGTGTTGCGATCACCCTTTGTGATGTCCAGATGCCCGGAATGAGTGGTCTGGATTTTTTACGCGAGGCGAAAGCGCTCAATGTGTTGGGCACCACCATCGTGATGAGTGCGTACGGAAACATCGACACCGCGCTGAATGCGATGAAACTCGGAGCGTACGACTACATTTCCAAGCCGTTCAACCGCGACGAAATCATTTTGACCTTACGCAAAGCCGAAGAGCGGGAACGTCTGAAGCGAGAAAATACCGCTCTAAAGGAAGAACAGGAGAAAAAGTACAGTTTTGAGAGAATGGTAGCCAGTTCCGATGCGATGATGACGTTGTTTCGCACGATTCGGAAAATCGCGCCTTACAAAAGCACTGTGCTGTTAATGGGTGAGAGCGGAACAGGTAAAGAGTTGACCGCCCGGGCGATTCACACCCATTCTTCGCGGTCCAAACAGCCGTTTGTGGCAGTCAACTGTGGTGCGATTCCGGAAAATCTGTTGGAAAGCGAACTGTTTGGGTACGTTCGGGGGGCGTTTACCGACGCCTACCAGAACAAAAAAGGGTTGTTTGAAGAGGCGCACACCGGAACGTTGTTTCTCGACGAGATTGGCGAATTGCCGCTCGGAATTCAGGTTAAGTTACTTCGTGCTTTGCAGGAGGACGAAGTACGTCGGGTGGGTGATACCAAGTCAACTCGGGTTGACGTGCGGGTGATCGCGGCGACGGTCCGAGATTTGGCCGTGGAAGTCCAACGAAATGCTTTCCGTGAAGACTTATATTACCGGTTAAACGTTCTGCCGATTCGGATTCCGCCGCTTCGGTCCCGCCCGGAAGACATACCGTTGCTCGTGGACCATTTTATAGTTCAGACCAACAAACGCTTGGGAACCAATATTCGTAGTGTTCATCGGGATGCCATGAAAGCACTGATCGATTACGATTGGCCTGGGAACGTTCGGGAACTGGAAAACACCATCGAGCGAGCGCTGGTGTTGGCCGATTCGGATGTGATTACGCTCGACATGTTGCCGGAACGGCTTACCGAGCCCAAAGGGCGTAAGGAAGTTCCTTATGGAAGTTTTGGTCTTTCGATCAAAAAATCGCAGCGCCACATGGAAGAAACTTTGATTCGGCGTGCGCTGATTCAAACCGAAGGGAATCGAACGGCTGCAGCACGGTTGCTGGAACTGAGCCATCGGGCGTTGTTGTACAAGATCAAAGATTACGAGATCAACGATCTGTGAAACCGAAACATCTGAGCGCATTCGAAGCAGAAGTTCTTGTGGTTTTGTTGGCCCAGCAAACGTTGTTTGAACAAGGTGGTTTGCCAAAAGGGGCAACGATTTGGTCTCGTACCGAGTATGCGCTTGCAAAACCACGCGCAATGTTGCGCCCGTCTCCGGTCGAGGGCAAGATGGATTTACCCACGGTTTTTGAACAAAGATTGCGGGCCGTCGCCGATAGTTTGGTCAAACAGGGGTTGGTACGGCGGCGTAAGTTAGGAGGTTACGGGCGTCAATATAAGGAAACGCTTGGTTATAAGTTGCATCGGGCGCAAGGCGTTGATTATTTTTTGACTCCGGCGGGTAAATTGCTCGCGGAATCGCTGTCACCGGCACACTCATCAACGTGTTTTTATGCCGTGGAAGGCTGGATCGAAGACGCAGACGTTCTGGTGGTGTCTCCGAACGCCGACGGAACGGTCACAGTGCCTTGCCCAGGCCTTACGGCCGATGGAACGATTTAGCCACCATTTTCCGAAGATGAACGTGCTTTTATTTGAACGGCGAATACGGCATGGGTTTGGCCGAACTGCGAAAACCCGCAAAATATAAGGAGTTTGTGAAAAAATATGGGGACGGACTTGGACGCGGGGATTTTGGCCACGATGCCCGGAGAAAAACCGAGTCATATCGGGAATATGGCGCAGGGTTTTTTCTGGGCAGCGGGGCCAAAAGCATCCGTCCAAGTTCGTTCAGCTATTTTTTCACAGACTCAATGAGGGTCAGCTTCAAGCCGGGAGTGACCCTGGTCGAGGAGCTAATTTAGCGCTGAATTGGCCGGGACCGGACTGAGGAATATCGGGAATATTCCGCAAGGACGGGACTGGACAAGGCAGCCTAAATTAGCCGAACATGGTTCACTCATCTATTTCCGCTGACCCTCAATGTGTATGGGTGGGCTGGATTTGGGATCGGAGGAAATTGTATGGACGCCCGGAAAAGGTTGTGGGTTGTAGTAGGGATAACAGCGTGGCTTGGGGCATGCGGCGATGACGGTGGGTCGGCGGGGTCCACTGGCGGAGCAGACGCCGCCGTGGAAGTCGATTCGGCAACGGACAGTGTCGGGAACAACTCCGACAGCGTCTCAGGTGATACGACGTCTACCGATGCCGATTCTCCGGACGCGGGTGGGCAGGACACTATCACCGCGGATGTTTCCGACAGTGTTGCCGGGCCCATTCCCAACGTCGTAATCAACGAATTGGTTCATACAGGTGCGGAAAACACAACGGATTGGATCGAACTGAAAAATCTGGATGGCGTGACGGTTGATCTTACGGGTTGGGGAATCCGTGACCATTTGAACGCCCACGAATTCTTGTTGCCGGAGGGTACGACGATTCCTGCATTTGGGTACCTCCTGATTTGGGGAAAAGGGGCGAATTTTCCTCTCACGATGGACTACGATTTTGATTTTGATGCGAAGGCGCGCCTGTTCGACCCACAGGGAGTTCTCGTAGATACCGCGGACTGGGAGGCTGGGGATGCCCCCAAGGGTACATCCTGGGGGCGGTGGCCAGATGGGACCGGCGGGTTTATGACGTTGCCGATTCCAAGTGCCGGAAAGGCCAACATTGACCCTGCGAACCTTCCGGAGACCGATACAGCAAGTGACGACGTGTCCACCGGCGACGCAACGTCTTCCGTAGATGTTACGGGTGAAGATACAACCGATCCATCCGATTTGAGTGCCCCAGACGACATCGTTGGTGAAGATATCGGGGTCATTGAGCCGCCGATACCTCTTGCGATCAATGAAATTTATGTGTCCGCAACACCCGGTGATTTGGATTGGGTTGAATTGGTAAATCTTGGCGACCAGGACATGGACCTGGGTGGTTTCAAACTCACAAACGATTCCAAGAAGCCGTTCAGTTCGTGGGATACCTTAGAAGGCGGCACGAGCATCGCACCCGGTCAATATTTGGTGTTGTTTGCCGGGGATGCAGGAGTGAATGCCTCGTTTTCATTTGAATTGTCCCAACCCGGCAGCCTCATTTTGGCGATGCCCGACGGAACTTTTGTCGGGGCAGTACAATGGAGTGCCAACGACATTCCCGTCGGCAAAAGTTTTTCGCGGATACCCAATGGGACCGGGGCTTTTCAGGCTGCGGATCCGACCCCGGAAGAGCCCAATTAGCCCGGCTGGCCGAGGCGGATTCCCGGTATGGACCCGTTTTGATACGCCGGTAACTTTATTAGCCTTGCTCCCCGACTCCGTTCCTTGCTTATGTATGTTTCGGTTGCGATAGCGGGTCCACTGCGACAGAGTTTTACCTACCACGTACCCGAACGATTTCAGAAGACGATTCAGGTGGGGAAACGGGTGATGGTGTCGTTTGGAACACGACGGGTTACCGGTTATGTGATCACGTTGTTGTCCGAACCTCCTGATGGCATTGATCCCAAAGACATTCACGACGTGCTTGACGAAAAACCGCTGTTTGATGCGGCCACGTTTCGGTTGTTCGATTGGATAGCCCGGTACTACCACGAGCCGTTAGGCGAAGTCATTCGGGCGGCGTTGCCTGCGGGGCTCACGGATACGGAAAGTCGGTGGGTAGAGCTGACGGCGGAGGGGCTGGTTCGACAACAAGCGCTTCTGGATGCGTTACCCCCCAAAGACAAAACGATTTTGTCCGCTGTGGGCTCCAGCGGCACAGCACTGAAGACGCTGACGGACGCAGGAGTAGCTAACTTAACGCAAATAACGATGTTGCGTGATGCTGGACTGCTGACATTAACTTACCGCCGTCAGTCGTCATCACCGCGCCCGATTTACGAAGACATAGCGATTTACCTGGGTCCCGGAACCAGCTTACCTCGGTCGCCCAAAGAACGCGCTGTTTTGGAGGCGATTCGTGATTCGGGGAAAATTCCGGTTCGGGAATTGAATCAACGATTCCGTTCCGTGAAACCCAATCTTTTTCGACTTGTTGCTTCGGGGGCGATTCAAGTTGAGCGCCGCCGTACATTTCGGGATGTGTTGTTTCATGAAACCGACGAAGGAGTGGAAAAAAAAGAAACGCCGTCGTTAACCGAAGCCCAAAAACCCGTAGTGGAACGGCTTTTGGCAGCCGTCGCTGCTCGAACTGGACGATTTTTGCTGCACGGCATCACCGGCAGTGGAAAAACAGAAGTGTACTTACGGGTTATCGCGGAAACGTTGCAGTTGGGGCGCGGAGTGATCGTTCTTGTTCCCGAAATTGCGTTGACGCCCCAGTTGGTGTCTCGGTTTCGTGCCCGTTTTGGAGACGCGATTGCCGTGTTACATAGTGGGCTGACCGCTGGGGAACGGTTTGACCAATGGGAGCAAATCGCCACCGGCGCTCGGCGAGTGGTTGTCGGGGCTCGTTCCGCGATTTTTGCACCGGTAGTGGACCTGGGGCTGGTGATCGTTGATGAAGAACATGAATCGAGTTTCAAACAAGAAGAACGTCCTCGTTATAACGCCCGCGATTTAGCGCTGGTGCGCGGCGATATGGCTTCCTGCCCGGTGTTGTTGGGCTCGGCTACCCCCAGTCTTGAATCGTTGTACAACGCCCAAACCGGCAAACTCGAACTGTTGACCATGAAACACCGCGCTCAGCGGGGAAGTGTGTTGCCGGAAGTCGAAATCATTGATTTACGGTCCACTACCTGGGTTGGTGCACACCGGATCTTATCGGAGCCGATGAGCCATGCCCTCGTCGAAACGATCCGGCGCGGTGAGCAGGCGATTTTGTTTGTAAATAGGCGTGGATATTCGAGTTTTGTGCTTTGTCGTATCTGTGGTCACATTCCCGAATGCGGCAATTGTTCAATCACCTTATCTTACTCCCGTTCGTCGGAATTGCTCAGATGCCATTACTGTGGGCATGCGGAACCGCGCCCCGGCGTCTGCATGGAATGTGGTTCGTCCGTTACCGAACCAGTCGGATTCGGAACGGAATGGGTTCAAGACGATGTGTCGGCCCTGCTGGGTTCCAGCGCCACGGTTGAGCGTATGGACAAAGACACCGCACGTGGCAAAAACATGTTCACCCTTCTTGAAAAGTTTCGCCGACGTGAGATCGATGTCTTGGTAGGTACCCAAATGGTCGCAAAGGGTCATGATTTTCCCGGTGTTACCCTGGTTGGGGTATTGCTCGCTGACCAAAGCCTAAAATTTCCCGATTTCCGAGCGAGTGAACGGACGTTTCAACTCTTGACGCAGGTGGCGGGTCGTGCCGGACGGGCACAGCTTCCGGGTAAGGTCTTGATTCAGTCGTATCACCCGCAACATTACAGTCTCCAGGCGGTGCTTCGGCAAGACGTGTCGGCATTTGTGGCCTCGGAGTTGCCGGCGCGCCAGTTGGGCGACTATCCACCTTTTTCGTATATTGCGCTTCTTAAAGTAACTCACACCGATCCCCAAATAACCCAACAGCACGCGGAACAGCTCGCTGCATGGCTGCGTCGGTTGATTTCTGACAACCAGCCGCAATGGAACGGGATTTTTTTCACAGGCCCGGCTTTGGCTCCGTTGCAGAAAATCCAAGGAAAAACCCGGTTTCAGATCTTGGTAAAAAGCCGCACCCGCTCATTGTTACACCGAGCCCTGACCGCTTTGGATCAACACGTGGACACCCAGCGGTTGCATGGAGTGGTCGCTGTAGACGTCGACCCGGTCAATTTGCTTTGATGGTTGGGTGTACAATCTGGTGACGGATAGTCTTTGTCGACGCCTTCGCTCCATTCGAGCCGTCGAAGTGTTGTTTATGTGTCAATTAACGAACTCCTTTTTTCAAAAATAGCTTGATATTACTTGAATAAATCGTTCGGTAGGTGTTTTTTCCGGCGCAAACGGCAAGCGAACGTGTTCGGTAGGCATTTTTTTCGGCGCAAACGGTAGGCGAACGTGTTCGGTAGGCATTTTTTCCGGCGCAAACGGTAGGCGAACGGGTTCGGTAGGCATTTTTTTCCGGCGCAAACGGTAGGCGAACGTGTTCGGTAGGCGTTTTTTCCGGCGCAAACGGCAAGCGAACGTGTTCGGTAGGCATTTTTTCCGGCGCAAACGGTAGGCGAACGTGTTTGGTGGGTTTTTTACTTGGAAGCGGTAATACTGCGAAACCCTTTTGGGTCGACTTCGATGCCGTACGCGCGGAAAATTTTCACCAACATTGGGTAGTTGGCCTCAAGGCTCTTACGAACGCTGCGGTGACCATGTTCGGCGGCTTCTTTCCGGTGCCAGAATGCGATAGGGTTGATATTAAAAAAGTCTAGGTCGGATTCGGGAGGCTCAATAAGCAACACATCGCCATGGAACTGCCTGTCGAGTCGTAACTTTTCGATTCCAAGCCGCAGTCGGGAATGCAACATCATCCGGAAAGTCTGGTTCATGATTGCCGGAAAACCCAAATCTCCAATGCTGCGGGCCAAATCCGCTTTTTGGATATCGTCTTGCTGCACGAATGGACGAAACGGATTATACGCGATCACCAGATCCGCGCCCTTACGCACCGCAACCGAAATGTTTGCGGTTTTTCTCACTCCCGCATCGACATAATCAATGCCGTTAATGCGTGCCGGGCGAAAAAAACCAGGGATCGCGCTGCTGGCTTGTACCGCCTCGCTGATCGTAACCGAACAGTCTTCGTCATGGCCAAAAACCACACCTTGTGCGGTATTGAGCCTGGTCGCACCGATATACAGCCGCCGCCCGACTTCGTTGTACAACATCTTGAAATCGTTTGGGATCCCGTTTTTTTCGAGATTTCGTTTGATAAATCGTTCGATGCCGCTGTTGTCAAACAAACCTCCCGGCAAATACGAGGTCAACGTCTTTAAGTCTGCTTTGGTTGCGACTTCTTCGGCAATGGGCGCCATCAACCGCTCCAGTGCCGAATAGGTGCGATTTCGTAAAAACCCATGGAAAAGTTTGTTCATCTCTGTCCGGTGGTGCGATATGTATCGGGTCGCTATCGCTCCTGCCTCCGGAATAAAAAGGGCCAAATCGCGCAACAAATAAGCGGGTTTGGTAGTAAATTCCCGCCAGTTTGGTAGATAAAAGTCAAATGGTCCGAATTGGTCGATTTTTGTGCTTTCGCCGGTTAGGCTGGCCAACAACTCTTTTGGTGAAATCCCGGCAGACAGAGGGGCTGCCAAAAATGCCCCGGCAGAAAGACCCAGATAGATGTCCATTTCCGTGGTTTTTCGATTGATCAAAAACTGATCGAGGGCTTCCAAACCTCCTAACTTAAAGGCTCCACCGCTAATCGCCCCGCCGGCCAACACCAACGCCACCTTGGCGTTGGGTTTGGGGGCGCTCAAGTCGCTTTTCTGGACGATCGTAATTCCCATAGTACTGCTTTCTCCAAGGAATCCATGTGTCCACAGCTCCGATTTCAGCGATGGACCACCGCAAAGAACCACCGGGATGGTACATGACGGCGGGGCAACTGCAAGAAAGATGACCGTTATACTTTCAAACAGTGTTTGTGTTATGACCCGACATCTGTAGACTGGAGTGAAATACCACTGAAGTGACTGACGAGTAGTGCTATGTTACCCAAATACGACGTGCTGCTTCTTGATATCGAAGGAACTGTTACATCGATTCAGTTTGTAACAGAGGTTTTGTTTCCCTTTGCGCGAAAGTTTGCGGCCGATTTTCTGGAAAAACACTGGGGTGAAATGGAGGTTATGGAGGATATTGAACGATTTCGGCGTCTTGCCGCCGATGATGCGGAATGTGGACTCGACGACGTGATTCCGATTCCGGATGATTCCTATCCGGCGGATCAAATCCGGGAACACGTTTTGCGGAGCGTGTTTCGTCAGATGGATCAGGACCGCAAAAGCACCGCGCTTAAGTCGTTGCAGGGCAAAATATGGCAGCAGGGTTATGCGACAGGAGAGCTAAAAAGCGTTTTGTTTCCCGACGTTGTGCCGGCATTCACCCGGTGGAGCCGGCGGGGCGCAAAAATCGCCATTTATTCGTCGGGCAGTGTTGAAGCCCAGAAGTTGCTTTTCAAACACACAACCGACGGGGATCTGACTCCTTATCTTAGCAATTGTTTTGACACAATGGTGGGTCCAAAACGGGCCGCGACCAGTTATGTACGAATCGCCCAGATATTGAGTGTGCCGGCATCCGCGGTGTTGTTTTGTACGGACGTGGTTGCCGAAGCGGAAGCCGCTCGTGATGCCGGCATGGCCGCAGTGATACTCAACCGCCCCGGCAATTTGCCGCAACCTCCCCACACTTTTCCCATCTTGTCCACCTTTGACTCCGTGTCGTAAACATCGGCGTGCTAAGTAGAAAGTCAATCACGACACGAATTGTTACAGATTTGTGACAGAAAGTGATTCAACTTGTTGGGACGGGCAATTGATTCTGCTACACTCATAAGTTGCGACCTTGCCCGGACTTGTTCCGGATGTTGTTGTGAGGCAGCCGATAGCCGGTCCAGTGTGGTGTTTGGCGGCGGTATCACAGTCACAACTCAATGCAAACCGGGCTTTCCGCGTATCAATGACCCCCAACCTGGTGATTCATGCAGTGTCGGTCAGTCAGAATGTTTGGGAACGGCGAGAATATAAATATCTGATTCCAGAATCAAAAATTGAAGGAATCAGGGCTGCGGCGCAGTCCGTCTGTCGACTGGACTCATTTGCGGGTCCAGACGGCAGTTATGCGATTCGATCACTTTATTTCGATAATCTCCAAAACGGTTTGTATTGGGCAAACGAACGGGAGCAGCCGGATCGTTATAAAGTTCGGGTGCGAAGTTATCCTGAATCCCAAACGGCCCCCGTGTTTCTTGAAGTCAAACGTCGGGTTTTGGATGTGATTGTCAAATCACGCGTGGGTTTGCCCATGGAACGTTGGGCCGAAGTGGTGTCCCGTCCCGATGGGGTTTTGCTGCACGACTGGAAAGCCGGCACGCAGATCCATGCCGAACGTTTTTTGTCGCTGGTTCATGGTAATCACTTGGCTCCGCGGGTGATCGTGGAGTACCGACGCGAGGCTTATGTGAGCGTCGTAGACGACTATGCAAGGCTGACTTTTGACCGAGCCGTCACCTGCCAGCTCCAGGACAAGCTGGACATGAGTGTTGACGAACGCCAATGGCGGGTGGTGGACCATCCGGTACGAACACAAACCTTTGAGCCTGTCTGTATTTTGGAACTCAAATTCGGTGCCGTGGCGCCTCCCTGGATGGTTTCGTTGGTACGCCGGTTTAATCTACTACGTTTTTCGTTTTCCAAGTATTGCTACAGCCTCGAAGCGCAATATTACCTGCCGGAGGACCGTGTACCTACGTGGGGACGTCGACCAAGGCTTGCGGGGATGTTTGAGCGATGAATTGGTATGAGCAGATAGCCCGACCGGAAACTGTCGGATGGCAGGCGGCCATCGTGTCGCTTCTGTTGGCGTTTGCGCTGACTCAAGCCATTTCCGCGATATATATATGGACTTTCCGAGGATTAAGTTACTCTCGTACCCTAGTGCAGGGTATGGCAATGGCGTCTATTGTGACTGCGATGCTCATGTTGGCCATTGGCAACAGCATCGCGGCCGGAATCGGCATCGCCGGTGGCCTGTCGATCATTCGGTTTCGTACCACCATGCGTGATCCCCGGGATATGGTGTTTGTATTTGCTGCGTTGGCGGCGGGAATTGCGTCCGGGTTACAAGCTTATGCGGCGGCCATCGCCGGTACCGGCATGTTTCTTGTTGCCGCGGTATTTTTGCACGTCACATCGTTTGGTTCGCGTCGCCAGATGGATGGTTTGATTCGGTTTGTTGCGCCGCGTGATGCGGGCGCAGACGAAGCCATTGCGCATACGTTACGCCAATTCTGCCGTTCTTTTGTTTTGGTAACTTTGCGTGAAGCTGCGCAGGGCACGGCCATGGAACACGCCTATCAAGTCAGTGTCCGCGATCCCGCTCGGCGGAATCAACTGGTGACCGAGTTACAAGCGGTCCAAGGTGTCAAGGACGTTACTTTCCTCTTGCAAGAGCCGACATTGGAGTTGTGATGGTTGGTGGAGGCCATTTCAGGCGAGGTATTGTGGCCGTTGCACCGTGGATATTTTTTATCGCCACGGCCGGAGGCGCCGCTTATCTTTATTTTAATTCTGCACAAACCGCCCATTTTCTTGGTTTTGCCGAAGTGGAAAACGCGGCGGTGGCTGCGTTGGAGCCGGGTCGTATCGATTCGATTCTGGTCGATATTGGGCAGGAAGTACGCGCGGGCCAGGTTGTTGTGCGGATGACATCGGACATTATCGATTCGGAAATCGCAGTTGCGCAGGCGGAAATCGCCCGACTTGAAGCAGAAATCGCCGCATCAACCGCGGAGGCGCAACGGGTCCAGGCTGACGAGGGGCGAAGAGCTTCCGAATACGCGGAGGAATTGCGGCTCGAACTCGTGCGGGAAGAACAACTTTTGGCGTTGGCTCAGGCGAACGAAAAAGCGCTGCGTCAGGAGCGAGACAGGCAAAAAAAATTGGTGGCGGAACAGTTGGCGACCGCCGATTCACTTGCGGAAATCGAGTTGGATTACGCTGCTGCCAAAAACGAAACCATTGAGCGTCCGAGAACAATCGAGGTCTTAAAAGCGCAGATCCGGCAAGCAGATGAACGGAACGAGGTTCAGGCCGCGTTGGATGAATCCGCCCTGATTGCTCCTTTGGAGCGGGAAATCGAAATGGTGCGCCGGACCCTAGACGGGTTGCAGGTGCGGCGAAAAGCGTTGGAATTACGGGCTCCCGCGTCTGGGCGCATCACGATGTTATGGCGTCGGACCGGGGAAGTGATTGCCGCGGGGGAACCCATCGTGATGATGGTAAGCACGCGGGCGGCGCGGGTGTTGACCTGCGTTGCGGAAACGGCGGCGATGGATATTCGTATCGGCGACAAAGCCGAATTAAGGGTTCGTGGTAAAGATGGTGAACCGTTACGGGGCCGTGCAGTGGCGTTGGGGCCCCTTGTAGAAGAAGTTCCTTTGCGTTGTCGACGTGTCCCGGACCAACCCGCGTGGGGGCGCAACGTAGTTGTACAGTTGGACAACCCAGTTGAGTTGTTGCCGGGGCTTGCGTTTGACGTTCTGTTTCATCGGGGGGACGCATATGACAGCAGCACGGCGATCGCTCGACCTTCGTCACCGACGGAAGCATCGCCGACACCGGGATCGGGTGATATCCGGCCCATGGAGGTGCCGGAGTCGTTGCGGCAGTTGTCGCGGTTCGAACCGTCGGGTATGGTGTGGCTCCCTCGTCAGTCGCGATATCTCATTGTCAGCGATGATACTGGGCACAAATCCAGTCGCGAACATTCGGCATGGTTATTTACGATGTCGATGGAAGGCCAGGTGGACCCCGATCCCGTGGTTGTACAAGGAGATATTAAATTTAACGATCTCGAATCGATTGCCGCTGTCGACGAAGATTCGATCTATGTACTGTCTGCGCAAAGCCACAGCAATGCGGGAAAACGTTCCAAACATCGTACAGGATTCCACTGGCTCAAACGCAGCGGCAGCGGATATCGCGTACAGAGTACAGTTTATTTTGCGAGTCTTTTGGATAACTTAAGTCCGGAGCAACTTTCTGCTCTTGGTTTACCACAGGGAACGGGAAACCTCGAAATCGAAGGGATGACCAACGTCGGCCGATCACTTTTGCTGGGTCTCAAATCTCCGCTTGATGAAAATGGAAAAGCGATGATTTGGCGTCTGGGTAATCCGGAAAGGTTGTTTTCCGATCAGTCATTGGAAAGTGCCGAACTTACGTTATGGGGCCGGGTTGCTCTGGCGACGGCGATCGATGACCAACCGGCTCAAGGTGGAATTTCCGAACTCCTGTCGCCCTCGGACGGGTTGCTGCTGGTAGCCGCCACCCCGTCGGCACAAAATACCGGTCGAGAGTCGGGTTCCGTTTGGGTTATAGAGAATGCGCGAGGCGGGGATATGACGGGGGAATTGGTGCGCCAGTTTCCGAGATTGCGGCCTGAAGCAATGAGTTTGTCGCCTATATCCGGGCAATTTGTGATTGGTTTCGATGCCGGCGAAAGTATCCCTTCTTGGACCACGCTTCCGCTTCCCAACTAGGTGTGTGGTGTTAAATGATGATTTTCATGCTCTGGCCGCCCCCGTCCGTCTCGCCCGGAAAAATCCCTGCGCCATATTCCCGATATGACTCAGGATTTTTCCGGTCGATCCGGCTCAAATTCGGCTGGATCATGAAACCCCCTATTTAACACCACACACCTAGGTAACTGGTGTTTTTAGATGAAGTTTTTGTCCTGGCCACCTTCTGCCGCCTCGCCCGCAAAAATCCTTGCGGCACTACCCGGATATTCACAAACTCAGAGAGCCTCTATCCTTTCCGTCCTGCCGACAATGTTGTTGTTGGTTTTTGGACAACCAGCGTGTTTTCGGGCTACGCATACGGAACCAGCAGCGCGCGCCTTGGCGGTTTATTCGACGATGCGCACCAAAATGGTGGACGTCGCTCATACCCCGATACCGGAAAGTGGGCTCTCCGAATCTCGTGCGGTGGAATTGGCGCTGGAAAACGATGCCGGGTTAAAGGCGTTGCGGGCGGAGTTCCGCGTTGCCGAAGCGGAAGTCGAAAATGCCGGTCAGCTTGAAAATCCGGAGATTCGGGTGACCCAGTTTCGTGTACGTGATTTGGTTGAGGGTACCCCTTCTATTGATTTGTCGTTACGTGCGCCGATTCCCCGACCTGGAGAAATGGATGCCCTGGTGGCTGAAGCAAAAGCGGCGGCGGCGGTAGCCGATGCCGATGTGGCTACAGGAAGTCGCCGCGTAGCGTCGGAAGTTCGTTTGTTGTATCAGGAACTGCTGTTGCTGGATGCCGAAACACAAGCTGCCCACGCATCCGTTGAGATTCGGACGCGGTTGTTGGATCTTGTTCAGAAACAGGCACAAAGTGGGATAACGACCAAGGTGGATCTGGCTTATGCCGAACTCGCGCTTGAACAAGCACATCAGGAACACATGATGTTGAAGGCACAGCGGGTATCGGCGCGTATTGCGCTGCTCGAACGATTGGGGTTACGCACGGACATCGAATTGACGTTGGATGCGCCGAAGATCGACCCCGAACAGGAGCCCCAACCCTTGGGATCGATGGAAGATCTCATTCAAGAGGCGCTCAAAAATCGCCCCGCGTTGGCGGCTGCTGCCGCTCGTATTGACCTCGCTGCGGCGGTAACTTATCAGGAGCGTATCAAAGCCTGGCCGTGGTTTTCATTTGTTGAAATCGGCTATGATGTCGGACCGGACCCTGTCGAGGGTACCGAATGGTCTTTCGGATTGGCTGTTGAAATTCCGTTGTTCAGCACCAACTCGGGGGGAATCGCCGTTGCTGAGGCCGAACAGCATCGGGTAGCCAGTGAGTTTGACGCCGAGGTGGAAGCGGTGGTCCGTAGTGTTCAAAAAAGGTATCGTCAGGCCACAGAGGCGCTGAACGCGCTTACGGAGGCGTCACGAGGGTTGCGTAAAGCCGCAGAAGCAGCCGCGATGCAATTGCAGGCTGCGTTGGTGGCAAGCCGAGTGGATATGGTGGAAGTGGCAATGTTGGAAGATCGTCGATTGGAAGCGCAGCGACGTTTGTTGAAAATGGTGAGACGGTACTATGAGGCCCGGGTCGAGTTGTTTGACACCGTGCGTGGTGGAGCCCTGTATGGGGCGCCGACAATCAATTGATTCGATAGCTAGGTGGCTGGAGTAAGGACGTATGAAAATGAGTTGGTGGAACGTCGCAATGACCATGGTGTTGGTCATTGGAGTCGGGTGTAGTGATGACGGTAACGGAAGCAGTAGCTCCGACACCGGTGGTGGCGGTAATAACGACGTAGAAACACCGCTTGATACGTCAGGAAACGATATCAGTGGGGAGCCCGATACAGATACGTCCAATGTTTCTGACAATGGGTCTCCCGACGACTCCCAAGTTCCAGAAGATACGGGTTCCATACCCGACGTAGTTGAACCGAAGGGAATTGTGGTGATCAACGAGGTGGTCCACTCTCCGACCGGAGGCGGGACAGATTGGGTGGAACTTTATAACCGTGGTGAAGCGCCCGTAGACCTATCGGGACACATTTTGCGCGACGACGACGACACCCACATTTTTGTATTGCCGCAGGGTACTAAAATTGCAGCCGGCGCTTACTTAATGATTTATGGGGTCGGTGGTTCGGGTGATTTGGTGTTTGATTACGGATTGGGCGCGTCGGATGCGGTGCGCCTGTCCGATACCGTGGGCAATTATATTGACATTGCCGATTGGGAGGACGGAGAAGGGATGGAGGGCACGAGTTTTGGGCGGTACCCCAATGGCACAGGGTCCTTTTCAACGTTGACGACACCCACGCCCGGCGCTGAAAACGCCCCGCCCCAATCGGTAGAAGACGATGTGGGTACTGGTGGATACCCCGATCTGGTTATCAACGAAGTTGTAGCCGCCACAACCGACGGTGGGTCTGATTGGGTTGAGTTGTACAATCCTACGTCGGAGTCGGTTAACTTAGGTGGATGGTATATTACCGACAAACCCAAAGATCCACTTGCCGATTGGACGCCTCTTGGCGAAGGTTTTGTGGTTCCCGCCAAAGGGTATCTTGTGTTGTATGGTGTGGGTCATCCAAGCGGGGGTGCGTTTGGATTTGGACTTGGAGCGGATGATGATTTTGCTTTGGCCAATCCCGACGGAGAACTCATGGACAAAATCGGATGGAAGCCGGGGCAGGCGCCGCCTGGCTACAGCTTTGGCCGAAGTCCCAATCTCACCGGTGATTTTCGTACTCTGGTCACACCGACACCTGGTGGTGTGAACGGGGACCCCTACATCGGTCCAGGTTCTGCCAGTGCCGAAGGGGATTTGGTGATCACCGAAATGATGATTCAACCCGCCAAAGTGACTGGAAATGTTGGAGAATGGTTCGAAGTGTACAACCCCACCGACTCCGCCATCGACATCAACGGATGGATTCTTTCCGATGACGGCGGCAACGTCCATTTCCTGTCGGTTAAAGACGGCATTTCTGTGGCTCCCAAATCGTACTTTGTGCTGGCTGCAAGCGGAGATACCGACGCAAATGGCGGGGTTGTTCCCGATTATGTTTACGGACCGGATATTTCGTGGAGCAATACCGCCGATGGAATATTCCTCATCAGTGCGGGTCGTGTTGTTGATCATGTGGTCTATGACACGATTGAATGGTCCATGGTTCCTGGTTCGGCCCATGCGCTGTCGTCGGACGCGATGAATGCCGAACAAAATGACGACGCAATATCTTGGTGCCCCGCAACAAAGGCGTATGGGAAAGGTGACCTGGGTACGCCAGGTACCGCCAATGGAGCGTGTCCGTAATGGATTGTTGCCGGTATGATACATGTCCCCGTTGGATAGGATGCGTTCTGGTGGCACTCCCGCTCCTTGGCTTTGGCGGTGCCTGCGCTGGGTCCTCGGTGCAACGTTCCACCGATTCCGATACGAAGGTGGCCAGCCAGGACGACCCCTCGGTTCGTTGCACCTTTGAGTCACCGCTGACGCCGGATGTGTTGGGCAGTCCCGGCAAACCCATTGTGAGCGCCATCAACCCCAACGGAGATAGCGAATTGGCATGGGTGATGCGCGAAATGCTGACCGATTTGAAACAGGCCAAGGAGGCGGTGGAACAAAAAGCGGCTCTGCCACGGGAGCTGGTTCACCCCAACCGAATGCGTTGTTCCTGGCCCACCGATCCCGGTACTCGTACGGTGGTGTTTGATGTCATGGCGCAGGGTTATGTGAGTCAGTGGGAATATCTCAAGACCGTTCCCACGACTTCCCATACAGACCGCGTCAACGCTTACAACGGCGTTGTCACTTCTTGTGTCGGCTGTCACACTCAATTTTGCCAAGGTCCGATTCCAATGATCGAGAGTTTGAAGATTGGGCAATAATCACGGATGTTTTCGCATCATCACCACGACTGGGATCAGCGTAAGGGTGATGGCCGGCAAGTTGATTTGCCACACGTTGAATGACGCTCCGAACCAGGTCGACACCAGGCTGTCGATGGTAAACCAAAGTGCCATGGACACTCCAATGGTAAGATAACTCCAACGCATCCCGGCGGCGAATGCACCTAAGGCGACCGGAACCATCACGACGTAATGAGCGATGATCGCCGCTCCTACCCAATAAAACAACACCTGCTTGAGTGCTATCGACGTTTCCGAAGGTTCCACCGCACCAAAGTAAGTTTGCACGAGGTTTACGTTATAGTCGGCGAATACAAATGAGTCGCCGAAAAACATCGTTGCGAGTCCCACCATCATGGCCATAGCGAAAGCGGCGAGGAGCCACGTAACCCATATGGATCGACTGCGGCGTTTCAGCCACCATAATCCGGGCCCCGAAACACCGGTGCGGGGTGTCGTAAGGGCGATAAGAATTCTCAACAGAGCCAGACCGGCTAGGAAAACCGCACTAAACAGGCCATGGGGTGTAAAAAGCGAAACGCGTAGTGCCAAAAATCCGGGATGACCGACGGAAGCCAATAGGATCAGCGCCCAACATCCCGCAAGAGCGTACAGGTTTCCTGTAATTTCTCTGCGGCGGCCAAATTGGAGAGTTGCCCACGCACAAAACCAGAAGCCGGCAAACGTACCTCCGATGGGGCCACTCAAAAAACGTAACATCTGACGATGAGACCAAGCGAGGTCTGCTCCGTGGACGGTGGAGTCAAAAATGGCGGTATCCAGCCGCAAAAACACCAGATCGATCCCCCACAACGCACCACGAATACTGTCGATGCACAAAAGTAAACTCAGTACTTTGAGCGCCATTGTCAGCACTTTGAGAATCCGAAACGACCAGCGGTTCATCTTGTGCTCACCGCCAGCGCCCAACCAAAACGTAAACCTCGGTCGGAGACCACCAACTCATTGATGCAGAATCGGCGCATTACCGCTTCGAGGATACAAACGCCGGCTGGGAATACATCGGCTCTGCCTTGCAATACACCTGGGGCCAGTCTCAAAATGTGTGCCACAGGCATCGTCAACAAGCGGTCAGCCCAATAGACCACCCGCTCATACGCAATCGTTGTCCCGTCTATCTGTGTTGGGTCATAGTCGATCAGTGCCTGATCGACTGCTGCCAATGAAGTAATTGTGCCTGCGGTGCCCACGAAAGGGGCGTTGGGTAAGGTTTCCAGGTCATATGAATTGATTGCCTGGTCAAGTTGTTCTCGAAACGCGATGACTTGTTGCTCAGTTGGCGGTAGGCTGGGAAAAAAACGCTCCGTATATCTTACTGATCCAACGTCTAAACTTTGACGGAACAAGATCCTGTCCGCCTGACCTACCACCAGTTCGGTACTGCCGCCGCCGATGTCCAAAACGGTTGCGTTTGTGATGTCCGGTCGGTTCGACAGTGCGCCTCGAAACGCCCACAGGGCCTCGTCTTCGCCGCTCAGAATGTCGAGTTGAACACCTGCAATGGAACCCACGGCACGCACAAAGTCGTCCTTGTTTGAAGCGTCTCGTGCTGCACTCGTAGCGGTCGCATACAATCGGTCGATGCCGTAGTGTCTTGTAATGTCTGCGTAATCGCGGATTGCGTCCGCAACTCTTGTGATGGCGTCGGGATGTAATTTGCGGGCTGCGTCGACTCCTTGCCCGAGCCTGGCTATGCGTTGTTCCTGGTAAATGGGTGTGATTTGGGACCCGGCGAGTTCTGCAATGAGTAACAGAACAGTATTGGTTCCAATGTCAGCGGTAGCGATGTGCACGATGGTCTCCACGACTTAATACGAAGTGTCTTTAGGGGGTAAACGTGTTCGTTCTTACGCGAGAATCCTGTCCAACAGATCTTCGCCGGCCTCGCGAAACAGGTCCGACAGTGCAGTGACCGGCAGCCCAATAATGGCGGTATGATCGGTGCCTTCCATGGATTCAAATAGTGCCATGCCGAGCGACTCGACTTTGTAACTTCCGGCGCACCCCAGGGGATCTTCGCGTTGGATATAACGTTCGGCTTGGCTGAGTGTGAGGGGCCGCATTCGCATGGTGTGGCATAACAACCGATGACGGGTTATTTGTCGGATCGGGTCATGTAACGCAACGGCGGTCCACAAATGATGTGTTTTGCCTTCGAGATTGAGCAATTGAGCGATTCCGCGTTCCAAGGTTCCCGGTTTATTAAACAGGCGACCCTCGCATTCTACGGCTTGATCCGATCCGATAATCCAGGCGGTTGGATGGCGGGTGCCAAGGCTCTCGGCCTTTTTTTTGGCGAAGTGGACCACCATGTCGGAAACCGTATTCCAATCGGCATGATTTTCGACGAACTCTGGGGATTCTGCTGTAGCATTCAACCCCAACTGTTGTAGTAGAATTTTTCTCCATGGGCTAGTCGATGCGAGAATGATTGCACGGCGGGTCATCGGGATTTCCTTTCCGCACCTCGGGGTACAAAACGGGCGGATTGATTCAAAGTATCCCCAAAGTCATTGCTGACGCAAGATAGGAATCCCTGCGGCGGCCGAACTTGGATTGTGGTCCAGATGAAATGGTTCCGTAATTTCATTTAAAACACCAGACACCTAGGTGGCTGGTGTTTTTTAGGGGAATTTTTGGCCAGCCGAATTTGAGCCGGATCGTCCGGAAAAATCCTGAGTCATATCGGGAATATGGCGCAGGG
>JABWCM010000142.1 GCA_013360285.1 Myxococcales bacterium | reverse complement strand
GCGGAATATTCCCGATATTCCTCAGTCCGGTCCCGGCCAATTCAGCGCTAAATTAGCTCGACCAGAGTCACTCCCTTATTTCCGCTGACCCTCTATGAGAATCAGTCTTCACGACAAATATCATCATCGGTGCCTTCTTTTTTGTCCTTGCCTTTCGAACACAGGTCGTAATCACCTTCACCGCGTGAAGCCGGATACCGATAGATGACCTCCGACTTCCAAGGATCCTTCAGATTTTTGGCGTCCACCAACGGATTTTTGCCCGAGGTCAGATCATCCAAACTACCGGGATATTCGCCCTCGGTCGCATAATACGCTGTCAACGCTTCAGCGACCTTATTTAAGTGGATTCGTGCGGTTTCGTCTTTTGACTTCTCCAGCCACCGAACGACTCCAAACCCGATTGCGGTGGCCAGAATACCGATGATGGCAATGACGACCATGATTTCGATAAGCGTCATTCCGCGTTGATTTGTGACCCTCCGAACCAAAAGGCATTTTTTGTTTTCACACATGTCATACACCTCGCAACATTTGCACTGGACCCTTATCATGGTCCGCCCGTTGTTGTATTTCGAACCAGCTTTCGGCGGTATTTGCCCGACGTTTATATACCGTTTAACAACTTTGCGACCAAGTTGGATAAGGTCTCGGAGACCTAGGTGTGTTGTGTTAAATGATGATTTTCATGCTATAGCCGCCTCGCCCATAAAAAATCCTGCGCCATATTCCCGATATGACTCAGGATTTTCCCCAACGATTCGGCTTAAATTCGGCTGGGTCGTGAAATCCACTAAAAAACACCACACACCTAGGATGCTCCGGAAATCACTTCGTTCATCTGAAGCATCGGCATCAGAATCGCAAATACCAAAAACGCAACCCCTACCCCCATCCCGACGATCATAATCGGCTCCAACACCGCCGTAAGCTGACTCACACGGCTATCCACTTGCGTTTCGTAGGCATCGGATACGTTTTTCAACATCTCTTCCAGTTGTCCGGTTTTTTCCCCGATCGCGATCATGTGGGTCATCATCGGAGGAAACTCCTTGGACTTTTGCAGCGGCAACGCAATCCCCGCACCTTCTTTGATTGCAGTACGCGCACTGTCGATCACATCCGCTAAGATAACGTTATTGACAACATTTTTAACGATCTCAAGAGATGTCAACAGCGGCACTCCGGAGGCCAACAACGTACCGAACGTTTTCGCGAAACGGGAAACCGCAACCATCCGAAACAAATCACCAAATACCGGCAACTTCAGCATCGCTCGGTCAATAAATCGCCGACCGTTATCCGTCTTACTCCATTTCCGGAAACGCCATTGGAAAACGAAAATTCCGATTGCCGCAATCCACCAGTACGTACGAAACAGCTCGCTTGAGCCGATCAACATACGGGTAACAAACGGGAGTTGCGCCCCCATTTCCTCGAACATTTCGGTAATTTTGGGAACGACAAACACCATCATCAATGTCACGATTGCAAAAGCTACGAGCAACATGATGAACGGGTAAGTTAACGCACCGACGAGCTTCGTGCGCAACTTCACCTGGCTTTCCTGAAAGTCAGCAAGCCTTTGGAACACGATGTCCAGCGTGCCGGACGACTCCCCGGCACGAACCATGTTCACGTACAGGTCATTAAACACCTTGGGATGCTCACCCAATGCCCCTGCAAGTGCCGCACCTTCGTTGACCGACGTTTTGACCTGAGTCAGTACCTTTTTTAGCTTCGGGTTGTCCGTTTGATCCACACAGGCATTCAGCGAATCCACAACGGGAATGCCGGCACGAACCAACGTCGCCATCTGTCGGGTGACAATGGCGATTTCCATGAGTTTGATCCGCTGAAAGGCCCCTCGAATCTCCACTTCGCGGGTTCCAGCAGCCTCCATTGTGTTGCTGCGTTTGGTCTCGCGTTTTCCTGTCGACGTCGTCTCGACGTATTGAGTAAGATAAACGCCCTGTTTACGAAGCTGAAGTCGCAGAATACGTGGACTATCGGCATCAAGCACACCTTTGATCTGTTTGCCGGATGCATCGACGCCTTTGTATTCGTAAATTGCCATCAGAGCACCTCATCCGAGGCAAATGCGACCCTGACCACTTCATCTACAGTCGTTGAACCATTGAGGACTTTAATTGCACCGTCATCCATCAACGTATGCATGCCGTGCTGGACCGCTTTTTTCTTGATCATACCCGCATCTACGTTCTTTACGACCAATGCACGGATATCATCGTTGACTACCAGCAACTCGTATATGGCCGAACGTCCTGCATACCCACTCATGCCGCAGTCTTTACACCCAACGGCGCGATACAACGTCGGACGATCTCCATTGGGATACATATCGTAAACAGCCTGAACATACTTTCCCGACTGCGCAAACAAACCGAGTTGCTCCAGCTCGGTGTCCGTAGCCAGATAAGGCTCTTTGCAGTGTTTGCAGACTTTTCGAACCAACCGCTGGGCAAGGCACGCCAACACCGAACTTGCAATCAAAAACGGCTCCACACCCATGTCGGTAAGCCGCGTAAACGTACTGGCCGAATCGTTTGTGTGAACCGTTGAAAACACGAGATGCCCCGTCAACGAGGCTTGGACCGCGATTTCCGCCGTTTCGAGGTCACGAATCTCCCCCACCAACACGACATCCGGATCTTGCCGTAAAGTCGCCCGTAACCCCGAAGCAAATGTGAAGTTGATCTTCGGATTGACCTGCATCTGCCCAATGCCTTCAAGTTGGTATTCTACCGGGTCTTCAATGGTCAGAATATTTTTGTCAGGCGAGTTGATCCGGCTTAGCGCAGCATACAACGTGGTTGTTTTACCGCTACCCGTTGGACCGGTCACCAGAATGATTCCGTGTGGCCTGCGAATCAACTGCTCCATTTTTGATAAGTTATCTTTTCCGAACCCTAACTGAACAAGGTCCAGCACTGTATTGGTCTTGTCCAAAAGACGCATCACCAAACGTTCGCCGTGACTTGTGGGAATGGTAGACAACCGGATATCCACATCTCGCCCTGCAACCTTGATTCGGATACGGCCGTCTTGAGGCAGCCGTTTTTCCGCAATGTTTAAGTCACCCATAATCTTAATACGACTGGCTATGGACGACTGAAAACGTTTGGGGGCTTTGATAATTTCATGCAGCACACCGTCCCGTCGAAATCGAACGCTGACATATTTTTCAAACGGTTCAATGTGAATGTCGGACGCCTTTTCCTTAACAGCCTGGTTCAACACAGAATTGACCAGTCGAATAATCGGAGCTTCGTCATCCTGATCAACGATATCCTCAATTTCTTCCAACTCATGCGCGGCTTTTTCCGGATCGGCTTCCTGCAAATCCTCCATGACGGCCCCTGCAGCGGCCCGTCGGTCAAACACTTTGTTGATGGCGTCGATAATTGCCGTCCCGGGAGAAACAACCACATCCAAAGGCAACCCATAAAGCGCCTGCAAGTCATCCAGCGCATGGGTATTCAATGGGTTGGAAACAACAACTTTCAGACTGTTTTCGCCGCGAAAAACCGGCAGGACTACATGTTGTTTGGCGTAGGTCGCCGTAAGGGGTGCTACGATAACGGGATCGATTTCATCTACAGGTACGGTTGGCCGAAAAGGTAACTTAAGCTGGCGGGCAAGCGCTTCAACAATATCCGATTCCTCGCAGTACTTAAAGGCGACCAGAATTTCCCCAAGCAAACCGCCGCGATCTTGTTGAGCCGCCAGCCCACGCTCCAGTTGGTCTTGGGTTATCTTTTGTGCTGCGGTGAGTAATTCGCCGATGAGTTGTCGCTGAAGCACTTCCGTTCCTCTCACTGATCCGAATTCGATAACCCTTACGCTGCAAGTCGCTCTGGTCGACCGGAACCGCCGCCGGGGCGGTTTACTCCGCGTCCTCTTCGTTCCACTCTTGAACCGGTGGAACCTCGGCCGCCGGCTCCGTGGTCGGTGGCTCCGAAACATCGGAAGAATCGGGCGCCGGTACCGAGGTTGTCGGTTTTTTGGCCGCCGCTTTGGAACGTTGTTCCTGACGTTCTTTTTCCGCCTCGTATGGATCGTATTCGATGTCGTGCGTTTCCGGAGGTCCAATAATATCGAATTCCGAATCTTGAAACGACGACCTCTCCAACAATTCCCGGTCGGTACGTGCCTGATTTACCGTTTTAAACATCTCTTCGAGCAAACCACTTTTTTTCCGGTAATCGACATTGCCGAGGTACTCCTGTTTTTTCGTAGCCAGAAGGTCGGCAAACTTACGAATTTCTTCCATTCGGTTTTCGTGAATTCGTTTCAAGTCGCTAGGATCGGAAATGATGGTCGGAATGATCACCATCAGGAGGTTTTTCTTTTCGGTATTACGGACGGTTTTACGAAACAGATAACCAAGTACAGGAATGTCACCGAGAAATGGGACTTTATCGACTCCCTCACTTTCCGTTTCGCGAATCAGCCCTCCAATGACCACCGGCTGCTGATCACGGACAACAACCGTATTGGTCACTTTACGGCGACTCGTAGTGGGCCCTAGCGTCGGATCAAGTGATTCCACGTCTTCGATTTCCTGATCGATTTCCAGCCGAACGAAGTCACTTTCGTTGATGTGAGGTGTAATCTTAAGCGTCAAATCAACATCTACATACTGAGTCGTGCCCAAACCAGCCAACCCACCCAATGCACCCAATGCACCGAGTCCCGACGTCAAGCCGCCCGTGGCGGTCGTACCGCCAAGCGCCGACCCAAGGCCACCCAACGACCCAAGGCCACCAAGCGAACCGAGGCCACCCAGACTCGATGATCGGTAGGGAATCTGTTTGCCCACCTGAATTTCCGCTTCTTCGTTGTCGGTCGTCAGAATGTGGGGCGTAGACAGGATGTTCACATCCGAATTCGATTGAATCGCTTGCACCAAAAACCCAAAGGTCGGTAACGATAAGTTACCACCAAGGCGTGCCGCCGACCCCGGATCGATATCCACCAAGGGACCCTGCATGCCAACCGCCAATCCACCTTTTTGCAACTGCCCCAAATCGAAACTCGAAATTCCCAACCCACCGGCACCAAACAACAAGGGAACCTCTTCGCCGTCAATGTCGAACGTAGTACCTGCCGACCCGCTCAACCCAAGATTGCGGCCCTTAGTAGAGGTAATTTCCATAATAACCGCCTCTACATAGACCTGCTTTCGCCTGATATCGAGCTTTTGAATCACCTTTTTGAGGTTAAGATAATCCTTCAACGACGCTTCGATCACGAGAGAGTTCGTTTCTTTGTGGGGGCTTATCTTAATTTCACCCTCAAACAAAGCAGCGCCGGCAGCGGCCGCCCCACCCGCGGCACCGGCGGCTCCAGTTGTTGCGCGCGTTTTTGCCGCTGTAGTTCTTGCACCAGAACGAGACGCTCCTCCGCTTTGGGTCAAACTCGACAGCGTGCTTGAAATCTCATCGGCATCGGCATTTTCCAAGTAATGGATATGAATCTGTCCTTCCCCGGGGATCGGAACATCTAACTTACGAATCAGCTTGTCTAACTTAAAATAACTTGCGCGGTTGGCGACGATGATGAGCTGATTGGTACGAGTGTCAGCCATGATTTTGGAAACGGAAAGGGTGCCTTCGCTTGACTCCTCTCCACCGGTTGCGCCTGGAGCGGCCGCAGCTCCTTCCTGCCCCCGCGCTTGCTGAGCCGCGCGTAACCGTGCCCGCGCAGCGGCGGTCGCTCTGGCTGCTGCGGCACCTGTGTTGGCTTTGTCCTGATCCTGAAATATCTGTTGCAGCTTATCAACCAGTTCCGTAGCGTCGGCATGTTCGATTTGTCGCAACCAAACACGTTCTTTCCCGGTCGGAACGTCGATTTCCTTAAGTAACCCCAGCATCCGTTTTAAGTTGGTGCCAGTATCCGTAATGATCAACGTATTGGTGGGTGGGTAAGTGCTGATATCACCCTGCGCGGTCTTAAACTTACTGATCATCTGGAGTACTTCATCGGCAGACACGTGCTCCAGTTGAACCAGACGCGTCACAAATCGCTCCTCATCGGGAACGGCCTGATTGTTGCGATAAATGGGCAAGGTATCGGTTTTCGCTTTGCCCACATCCTCAATCTTCAGAAATTTCCCGGTAGGCACCAGAGTAAGACCATTGATTTCGAGAGCCGACAAAAACGCCCGATATCCTTCGTAGACCGTGACCGGGTTGGGCGCCATGATCGTGATCTGTTTTCCCTTTCCGACACCCGCGGTCATGATGAAATTCTTCTCGGTGAGACATCCAAAAAACTTGATGAGATCTTCTAGAGATGCGTCCTGGAAATCGAGGTTTATCTTAGCATTTAACGGTAATTTCTTACATTTGATGTCCTTGTCGAAATTCGACTTGAACGTGATCATATCATCGGTGGGAGTGGGAAGACCGCCGCCTGCGGGATCGATGGGACCCGGTACCAGCCCCGCGTCGGGTTCTCCCAGTTTTTTGGGATCAAACGGCAGCGGCTCTTCACCGTCGCGCTGGATCACCCCCACGCCACCGCCGGGAACAGCACCGGGAATGGCGCCGGGAACCGCACCCGGGTCAGCCGCTGGTTCCGCAGGCAATCTCGGTGCAACCGGACGTGGCGGAGCAACCACCGGGCGGCCACCAAAATCTGGCGCGTCACGCTCCTGAGCAACAATCGCCGCCGGAACCAGAAACACCAACAGCGACAACAGGGCAAAACCAGCTTGGGCCAGACCGGTTACAACCCGGAGCTGGACGTCAGTTTTTTCTGACTTGAGCACATGGTTGGCCAGCGTGAAATTCCCAAATTCATCCCGAGGTGTCTGACATCCCTTTCGGATGTCTCCGGGAGTCGATGATTGCATAAACCCACTCTCTCAACTGTGCCAAAGGTCTTTTTCGACCCACCAATTATTTAATCGTGTATTGAAAGGACTGCTGTTGTCCGCGGCGTTCGACATCCATGGCGATATTGTTCGAGTTTTTGAATTGCTCAAACAACTCAATGGCTTTATTGGGACTGTTGATTTCCTGCCCGTTGATCCGCTTGATAATGTCACCGCTGCGAATACCAATGGCGCGATACAAGCTGTTGGGCCGAACTCCCACTAACTTAAAGCCTTCATATTTGCCGTTTTTGTAGTTTGGTACAATGCGAGCCTGCATGCCAAGCTGGCTCAAATCCTGGAGATTTTCGTCGAGCATCGCTCGGCTAATTTCGTAGGTGTTTTCTCCCGTTTGCTGAACCCCTTGCGAATAATCCGCCTGCTGAGGTGGAGGCTGTGCCACAGCGGGATCCGTCACACCGGGAACCGCCGGTGCACCCTCCATTGCACCCCTCCCAGAAAGAGCACCACTTCCTGGCGCACCCTGACCCGGCTGTGCGGTCTTGTCGCTCCATAACCGCACAAACGACTTTTTGCCCCCTTCATCCAGGATGATGTATCTGCGTTCGATCGCAACAACGGTGGCCCGATCCATTAACTTAATACCAACTCGTATTATCTTCGATCCAGATTCCGCGTTGATGGTCGCCATCGACATAGACGGATCGGGACCAACCAGCGTGCCGATCAGTTGAATACCCAAATCGCTTTCCTGCACTTCGCCGGTGTCAGGGGCGACTTCGGCTACGGGTTCTTGTTCCGCAACAGGCGGTTCCTCCACAACCGGAGCCGGAGGCGGATCAGCGTTAAAGGGACGGCGTGCTTTTAGAATGGACGCGAGGCTATCGGTGTGGTGACGATCCAAAGCAAAGTCAGCCGCAGAGTCCGATGGCAAACCCATTCCGCTTGCGGGTACGGCCAAATACTTACTCGCCACGAAATCGTTGATGGTCGCCGCGGTCAGGTAGCCGGCACACCCCAACGCGACCAGATTGATCACCCAGAAGTGTTTTTTGAAAAAGGGTTCCATCCTTTCTCCGCGCCCAAAAACCGTTTTCACAAAAATGTGTGTCTGCGCGCTCTGCGGACACCGTTTTATGGCAAAAGCAATTACTGTGCCAACGTCACAAGAAAACAATATGCTGAATTTACTGGCGAACCTCTTACAAGTTCCCCCGCGTGCACACGGAAAACGCCGCGCATCATAACGACCGCCGACATTTTGTCAAAAGACCGGCAGACCACCCGTTGGGCTTGCCAAAGTGTCATTCGAATCCCAACACCAACAATTTCATCGGTCATCTATACACGTCGATGGGACATACGCCAAAAAATCTCGGGTCGACACAAATGAGACAACATGGCGCAATTTTCAATCGATCTTCCGATAGATTGTACGTGTGGCAATCCCCAGAAGCTGGGCTGTTAAGCGTTTGTCGCCGCCGGTCATCTGTAATGTCTCGTGTATTAGCCGTTTTTCAACTTCCTCTAGAGGTGTCCCAAGTGCCACAGTAATATAACGACTCTTCGCCGCACCAACATCCGTCACCGTTGGCGGCAGATCCTCTTTGCGAATCGTATCTCCCTTACAGAGTACCACAGCTCGTTCGAGCGTATTTTCGAGTTCTCTCACGTTTCCAGGCCATTGATAGGCGCACATCGTATCCAAAGCATCTCGTTGAATGCCGCGCACGTCTTTTCTGTTTTTTTCACGATATACCTGCAAAAAGTGATGCGCGAGAAGTGGAATGTCGTCTCGTCGTGTCCGCAACGGCGGAAGCGAAATCATGATGACATTCAGGCGGTAAAACAGGTCCTCCCGGAAATTTCCGCGGCGTACTTCCTCCGCCAGATCCCGGTTGGTGGCGGCAACAATGCGTACATCTACGGAAACGGTGGCCGTTCCGCCAAGCCGTTCAAACTCACCTTCCTGGAGTACCCTTAGTAATTTAACCTGAACAGCGGGCGAAATCTCTCCAATTTCATCCAAAAACAACGTTCCCCCGTCTGCAAGTTTGAATCGCCCCTCTTTTCGGTTAACAGCACCCGTAAAAGCGCCGCGTTCGTAACCGAACAGTTCACTTTCAAGAATATTTTCCGGAATGGCGGCACAATTGATAGCCACAAAAGGTTTGTCAACCCGGGGTGACAACCGGTGAACTGCCCGCGCCACCAGCTCTTTTCCAGTGCCACTTTCCCCTTGGAGCAACACAGTCGCAGTGCTTGGAGCAACGTGGGCGACCATATCCAGCATCTGCCGCATCGGTAAACTCGAACCAATGATGTCTTGGGGGCGCATCATCGTTTCCAATCGGGCACGTAAGTCGCGATTCTCTATGAGCAATGCCTGTTTTTCGAGCGCGCGTTTGACACATTTTACAATCTGAATTCGCTTAAACGGTTTTGTGACAAAGTCATACGCACCGTCCTTCATCGCCTCAACCGCCGTCTCCACGGTACCGAATGCCGTCATCAAGATCACTTCGGCCTCCGGCGCAATCGTCCTGACCGATCGCAGCAAGTCGGTTCCGGTCATGCCTGGCATCATCAGATCGGTCAGGATCACGTTGACCCGCCGACGCCGAATCACCTCCAGGGCCTCACGCCCATCGGTCGCGGTTAAGACCGACAAATTCTCACGTTCAAACACTCTTTTGAGCGATTCAAGATTGGAAATATCATCATCCACAATCAGTAAAATCGGCGCCCCAGGTATAGCGGTTTCGTCTTTGTCCACATGTAATTGTTCGGCAATTTCGGCTGTTGCGTTCCACGGCATCGTTTTCTCCATGTCATTACCCCATCGTACCTAGACCACACTTAGCAAGTGTCATGCCAACAAAAAACCTATTTAATATCAAATGATTGCGGCCTGTTTTTCGCGGGTTTACGACAAATTGACACACACCCCCTGTCAATAAAGACAATTTGTCACAACCAGCCAGCCAACACAACAACCGTACACACGAACGCCAACTGGTGTCTTGTCGACACCGTCGCCGGCAAGCCGGTGTGAAATCCGGGTTAACCCTGTGTAAGCACCTCGATTTAGGCTGCCGAATTTTACAGGGGTTGACAGTCCGGGGGTGTGGGCTATTTTCGCTGTTGTTCGTCACTTTCGATTTGATATCGGCGCTATCTAGGCGCGAAACACGACGTAAATGAAGAGCTTTCGTAAGGAGGAAATCATCTTATGGGAAAAATTATAGGAATCGATCTTGGTACAACGAATTCTGTTGTCGCAATTATGGAGGGCAAAGAACCCAAAGTAATCACCAACCAAGAAGGTGCCCGAACAACACCTTCCGTTGTTGGCTTTGACGATAAAGGAGGCATATTGGTGGGTCAGATCGCCCGTCGCCAGGCGATTACCAACCCCGAAAATACAATCTACTCCGTAAAACGGTTTATGGGGCGACGGTACGAAGAAGTTGCCGAAGAATCGAGACGAGTCCCTTATAAAGTGGTGCGAACTTCAAACGGCGACGCACACATTGAAGCCAAAGGAAAGGTCTATTCGCCGCCGGAAATTTCGGCAAAAGTGCTTCAGAAACTGAAACAAGCTGCCGAAGCCTACCTCGGTGAGTCGGTTTCGGAAGCCGTGATCACCGTTCCCGCCTACTTCAACGACAGCCAACGCCAAGCGACCAAGGACGCAGGGCGAATTGCCGGACTAGAGGTCAAACGAATCATCAACGAGCCAACCGCTGCGGCGCTTGCATACGGTTTAGACAAGAAAAAGGATCAGATTGTCGCTGTATACGATTTTGGCGGCGGCACGTTCGACATTTCCATCTTGGAAGTCGGTGAAAACATCGTAGAAGTGATGTCAACCAACGGGGATACCCATCTCGGCGGCGACAACCTGGACCAACGTATCATTGACTACCTCATCGCCGAGTTCAAAAAAGACCAGGGTATTGATGTTTCCAACGACAAAATGGTGTTGCAGCGACTTCGGGAAGCAGCGGAAAAGGCAAAAATCGAGCTGAGTTCGACAGTTGAGACAGACATTAACTTACCGTTCTTGACCGCCGATGCGTCCGGCCCCAAACACATGAACATTCGGCTCACGCGCGCGAAATTCGAGAGTTTGGTGGAAGATCTCATTTTGCGGAGCCTGGATCCATGCAAAAAGGCGCTCAAAGACGCCAACAAGTCTCCTGGCGACATCGATGAAGTGATTTTGGTGGGAGGATCGACGCGAATCCCCAGAGTACAACACGAGGTGCAGAAATTCTTCGGCAAAGAACCACATCGGGGGGTCAATCCTGACGAGGTTGTTGCTGTTGGCGCCGCGATTCAAGGTGGTGTGCTTGCCGGGGAAGTCAAAGATATCCTTCTGTTGGATGTCACGCCGCTGTCGTTGGGAATCGAAACGTTGGGAGGTGTGATGACCGTGCTTATCAATCGCAACACGACCATCCCGGCCAAAAAGAGCGAGGTTTTCTCGACGGCTGCCGACAACCAGACCAGCGTGGAGGTGCATGTCCTACAGGGCGAACGTTCAATGGCCTCGGACAACCGTACACTTGGACGTTTTCACCTGGACGGCATCGTCGCTGCTCCCCGAGGTGTACCCCAAGTGGAGGTAACCTTTGACATCGACGCCAACGGTATCCTAAACGTCTCCGCAAAAGACAAGGCGACCAACAAAGAACAGAAAATCCGGATTACCGCCAGCAGCGGCTTGTCGGATGAAGACATCCAGCGCCTCGTTCAAGACGCAAAATCTCACGAGTCAGAGGATAAAAAACGAAAAGAGTTGATCGAAGCGCGGAACCGTGCCGAAGCGTTGGTGTATCAAACGGAAAAAACACTGTCGGAACACCGCACCAAGCTGGAAGCCAGCGATATCAGCTCAATCGAGCGAGCCGTGGCCGACGTAAAGACGGCAATGGAATCCAACGACGCGGAAACCATACGCAAAGCAACCGACGCGCTGATGCATGCTTCCCATAAGTTAGCGGAAGCAATGTACAAACAAGGAGGCGGCGAAGGACATGACGCACCCGGATCAGCGGAGCAGGGGCCGCCACCTCCGGGACGTGGTTCCGCAAACAAAGGCGGCAGTGGAGACGTGATTGACGCGGAATACGAAGACGCATAAGCGTCCTGACAAGCATCCACTATGTTACTGACTCGCTACCGGCTCACCGACAAATACGTCTGATTTCAAACCAGACAGTCGGTGAGCCAGTTGTGATGCTTCCACGATGTTGTCTTCAATTGAACAATAGGTCCAGCCACCATACCGCCCTATCGAGTAAACACCTTGCTGTTCCAGTATCGCTCGTTTTTCCCAAAAATCGTGTTGGCTGTGGTTGTTGATATGGACGTATGCAGGATCCAATACCGCCCAATGGTAACTTAACAATTGATGGTCCTGAGTAATCCCCGCAACTTGTAGGTCATGTAAAACCCTTGGCAGCCAAACCGAAACGTCGACAAAAACGTCGGCTTTTAATCCGATTTCCACATACAGACTCATTCTTTCGGTCGCAAAGATGTTGTCGTAAAAACCAACACGGTAGAAACAAAAATGCGGCTCCGGAATATATATCCAGTGGTCCGTTTCCTGGCCTTTTTTGTCAAAACCTAAATTAAAAACCAACACTTTGTTGTACGTGTAAAGTGAGGAATCATGCGGAACGTGGCACACCTCTAGCAAACGATTCCAGGGCATTGAACTGACAACATGCTCGTATCGGATAGCCTGTTTAGATGTGTACGCAATAGAGGCCGATGTGTCGATCGATTCCAGACTTTCGTCGTAATGTATCCTCACATCGTCGATATCTTTGAGCAATGCCCGAATATATTCGATTGCACCACCACGGGGATAGGTGAATGTAGCATTGTAACTAGCGGCGTCCGGAAATCTCATATTACGAATGATATCAGCAATATCCGCATGAGGAAAAAAACGTCCCATCGCTTCTTTGTCCAAAGAGGATAATGAACACGCGTACAGCTTCTCATTATAGGGGCGCAAAAACTTCTCGACTATTCCTTGTCCAAGACGCGCGTATAGCATGTCGAGAAAGGTATTCACCTCCATGTTGTGAGGGCGAAAATACAAATCGTACAAACATTCCAGAAACTCATCCAGGGGCAGTTGGTGAATATTTTTCTGAAATGGGAACTCAATTCGTCGCCCCTTGTATAAAATCGAGCTGCTTTTGCGAATGGTGGCCACTTCGTCTGCATTCATTCGGTGCACAAGGTACTGTTCGATCCTTGGATGGCGAAAATGAAAAAAGTGGCCGCTCATATCCCATACAAAACCGTCCTGTTTGACCGTCCGGCAATATCCACCCGGTTCTTTCTGGCGTTCCAGGCACAGCCAGTTCGCACTACGTGGGACAAAGTTAGCAAAGGACAGTCCGGATACGCCTGCCCCGACTATTAAATATTCAACGTGCTTCACAATTTCTCCGTGAACGAACCAAGCAGAACTCCCCCAAAAGAGTTTCGCCGCGCATGAATTCGACAGTTACACATTTCAATCGGAAAACGATGACCACGTTGGAACTTACATAAGCAGAAACTTTTGGTTACCGCATCCGGACCTGCACCAAGAACTCTACCAGTACTTCGGAGGCAGTGCACGCGGCGTCATAGACTTCATTGATGTTGATATTTTCAAAGTCAAATAGAATGCGGTTTCTTAACTTAGTTGCCATCTGAAGCGGCACCACAAGGGCGGAGGTAATGATCCCAGCGTTCGCCAGGGAATCAAAAAGTCCACCCAACCCACCATCCGTCTCCAGCGATTCGTTGGCAACAATTTCGGCCGCCACGCTGATACAAGCTTGTATCGACAGGATCAGATGGAGTATCACCCGGTCCTGGGTCGCGTTGTCGGAAAGGTACACACGTGGATCGTCTGGAACCAGAGACACGAGCTGTTGAATTCTGGCAGTGGCCGAGCGTACGAGGGATATTTCGTCAGTGTCAATTCGAATCATGGAAAGGGAGTGTCGGAGACCTTCGGTCACCTGTCAAAATAATGCATCCCCTTTTATCGACATAGCAGCAAGTCCCTGTTTTAATTCAATGATTCACTTGTGTTTTGACGAGCATGGTGGATAGACTGTAGCGTATCGCTTTTAGGGCATTCGTGATGATGTCGTTTACTACTTGAGGAGTTTCATAATGGCAGTCGAACATCCCCAGCATACCACACCAAGTTTCCGGTGCGCGGTGGTCCAGCTTCGCAGCACGGAAGACATGGAAACCAACCTGCGCACGGTCGAAGAACTTGTGACGTCGGCGCGCGCCGACGGCGCCGACGTGGTTGCATTGCCCGAAAATTTCGCGTGGCTGCGCATCAATCCAGAAACGACGACCCCACGGCAAACACCGGACGGAACCTTGTTGACCAGAATGCGACGCCTCGCTCAACACTGCCAGGTAGACTTATTGCTGGGTGGATATCCTTTGGAAGCACCTGGGTCGACGAAACACTTCAACGCAGCTTCCTGGATCAGCAAATCCGGAGACATATTGTGCACATACAGAAAACTGCATCTGTTCGGTATCGATATCCCCGGCACAGAAACTCAGCGAGAAAGCGATCATGTTCAACCAGGTGACGAGGTGTGCTGCGTCGACACCGCCTTTGGCAAGATGGGGATTTCAATCTGCTACGATTTGCGTTTTCCTGAGTTATATCGAAAGCTTGTGGAGATGGGGTCGCAGTATTTGTATGTACCCAGCGCGTTCACGCTTACAACCGGCAAAGACCATTGGCATACTCTGTTGCGCGCACGAGCGATTGAAAATCAATGTTATGTTATCGCACCCGCACAGTGGGGATTTCACGGCGGAAAACGACATTCTTATGGTCACAGCCTGATCGTGGACCCGTGGGGGATTGTGGTCGCAGAAGCATCGGACGGAGTGAACTACGCTATGGCTCGGATCGAACCGGCCCATGTACAGCGGGTGAGGACACACCTGCCCGCCCTCAACGACAGACGAATTTAAGATCCATGAGAATTAACTTAAAAGAGACATACCGCCCTACGCTTCGTGTGGGTCGGACCGCCACCATGAGCACCCGATGACTTCAAATTGGATATTCGCTGCGACCGCGGCATGTTGCGTCGCCGCAAGCCTCACCAATTCGGCAATTGCGGCCGGCCCGAAATGGATTCGGCTGACCTGGGCCGGCAACGATGCATCGTCAAGCATTGCAATCACGTGGAACACCGACAGCGCAAATGCAAAAACTCACATCGAATACGGAACCAGCACAAATCTCGGCCAGTCCGCATCGGGAACATCTTTTCTTGGAAACGGCAACCTCGGACATGTCCACGAGGTGGAACTCATCGATTTGGAACCGGATACGCTATATTACTACCGCGTCGGCGAGCCAGGAGATTGGAGCGATATTGCCGAATTCCGAACCCTTGCCAAACCGGGTTGTGGAGAAATCCGATTTATAGCGCTTGGTGACGGACGCAGCCAGGATACAACCGGACCGGCACCGCAATGGCCAGGAATATACGCACAGTCCTTGGATGAGGACCCCCAATTTGTGATCGACACCGGAGACCTTGTCAAAGACGGCGACGACGTCGCTCAATGGGTAAACTACCTGAAAGCATCGTCGCCCCTGCTTCAACTGGTCCCGCATATGCCGTCTATCGGCAACCACGACGACGACAGCCGCGATGGAGATTACGCAACATACAACCAAGTTTTTCAGCTTCCACGTAACGATACAACTGAAACAGAGGATTATTACTTCTTTACGGCCGGTGATGCGATCTTTGTAGCGCTGTCGACATCCACGTTCACTGGCGGAACCTACAAATTTCAAGAGCAAGCCGACTGGCTGGACAAGGTGCTCACGGAAAATCCGCGACACTGGAAATTCGTATTTTTTCATCATCCACCTTATACCAGCCATGCGGAAGTATTTGGGCTTGAATTTAACCACGAACCAAATGAAGTTGAGCAAAATGGTGCATTGGTTCCCGTTTTCGACAAACACCACGTCGACATTGTGTTTACGGGACACAACCATTTCTACGAACGATTCGCGCCGATGTATGGGGGAGGGGCCAGCCCAATGGGGAATCCCGTTTCGAGCCCGGACAAAGGGACGGTGTACATCATTACGGGAGGCGCGGGGGCGTTTACTTACGACGCTATCGAAATCGCGGGTATCAAAATCGACCCAATGGAAGATATCGTATGTGCTGGTAGCAATCAGGCGCCGGGAAGCCAGAAATGCAGCGGACGCCACCACTATGTCACGGTCACCATCAAAGGAGATACACTGCAGGGTGAGGTCGTCGCTACTGCCGCACAAAATTTTGATACCAGCCCATCTAATATCGAAATTATCGATACGTTTGGCATCACAAAAACGAACCCCGCGGCTGCCGATTGCGAGCCTGATGAAGATCCCCTCACTCCGGATGCGGACACCCCTGACCCCGATGTTCAATCAGCCGATGCAGCCGATGATGTTGCTTCCCCCGACGGACACTCCCTGGACAAAGACACGGAACCAGGGGTAGACACCACGTTGCCGACACTCGATCTCGGGGAGCAGCCCGGCACAGATGCGACATTTTCGCCGGACGTAGCAGCAAACACGCCCGATCAAACCGCCGAAAACCCTGGAAAACAGGGCTCGGACACCAGCGGCACCCAATTTGTTCCGCCTTCAAACGACGTAATATCGACCCCAGAAGACACCACAGCAACAACCCCCGACAAAAAATCGTCAGACGATTCAGGATGTTACACGGGATCACAACAAAGTCTTCCGCCCTACTGGTTCTGGTTTTTGGGCTTTTTGTTTTGGATAACAAGTGGAAGACAAGGCTTGACTCGAATAAATTAAGAAACATATCCCTAAAGGGTGTGTTGGTAAAAAATCGCCGACTCGCTACGGCCATAGACTCGCTCGCCGAGGATAAATATCTAAACACCCTCTCTGAGAGGGTCAGCGGAAATAGATAAGTGAACCCTGTTCGGCTAATTTAGGCTGCCTTGTCCAGTCCCGTCCTTGCGGAATATTCCCGATATTC
>JABWCM010000141.1 GCA_013360285.1 Myxococcales bacterium | reverse complement strand
CGACAACGCGCAAAAACACGGGAAACCTGGGGGGGCGGTCATCATTGGGGCTCAAACCCGCGCCGGGTCGAATGATCTCGATTTTGTGGACATTACCGTCACCAATTCGCGCAAAACAGATTCCCGACCCAGTACCATCACCACCGAGGCGGTGAGCGGGACCAAGATCATCCAAAGTGCCTGTTCATTGATTGGAGCGACGTGGAGTTTTTGCATCACTGGTGACGATGCCATCGCCGTGATCGCCGACATCCCGTCCGTGCGGTCAAAGAACCAACAGCAAAGTGAGGAATGATATGAAAGTATTCGGTTTAGACGATGAGAAGCTCTATAGGGAGCGGATCGAAAGCGCCTGTGCAAAACGGAGCCTATACGGACCCGGATCGCAGGTTTTTTCAACCGGAAAAGAACTGGTGGGGTGGTTAAGCACCCACGGATCTAAAGATTGGCCGGACGTCATTTTTTTAGACGTAGCGCTCAAATCAAACGTGTCCGACCCCTACATGGGAGACTACGGGGGTTTGCGGGTCGCGAAGGCGATTTTTGAACTTCAGGATAAATTAGAGAAACCCACGCGACTTTGCGCGCTGACCATGTTGACCAACTACGAACCGTCAACCAAAGACAAATTGGAGGGGGAGTTTAGCGACATAAAGGGTCGAGTCGGGGTTGTATCCAAAGTACATCAAAGCGGATTCGGTCTTAGTGCGGCGATTGCCGACGTGGTTCGTACGGTTTACGAAGCCGAATATCGATCCACACTTGCAGCGCGGCACAAACTGCTAATAGACAATCTGCTCGATTTTCGGCCCACCCTGGACAAGGTTCGAGAAGCCGCTTACCTCAATGACAACGTGATGTTTGTTGGTCCACCCGGCGTCGGTAAGGAGTTGTTGGCTTGGGAGTACCATTACCATTGCGGCCGCCCTGGACCGCTGATTGCGGTTCCGCTCGCAGGTCTTACCGGCGAAGCGGTGAATGCCGCGCTGCTCGGAATTGCCGCGAGATATCCCGACTCCACATGCAAGGTTCGCCCCGGCGGCTTTGAGCGCGCCGGCAAAGGGGTCCTTTATTTTTCGGATTTCGACAAAGCAGCCCAAACTCCTTCAGGTCAAGCCGCCGTCAATGCCCTGCTCAACGCTCAAGGAGGGCCCAGAAATGAAATTCAGCGCGTCGGCGGGACGAGTGAGGAGGACGTCGTCCCCGTTGAGTGTAAGGTGCTCGCATCGGTCAATGATCCCGCGGTATTCTCGGTTGCCGTGCGTCGGCGTTTTGACGTCGAGATCGAAGTGCCTCCGCTGGCAAAAAGAAGAAACGATGCCCTCGTGTTCTTGGAATATTTTCTTCAAGATCAACAAAACATCGGTCGTTATGATCCGCACATCGACGTTTCGCGACGATTTGAGGAACTCAAACCGCGAGTCTTGGCCGATCCGCTCATAACAAACATCACTGATGTTCAAAAAATCGCGGCAAGCGGTTTGACAACCCATGAGGCACGCATGACCGACGACGTGTTGGCGCCGCCTCAGCCAGGCCCAGCAAAGAGTCCGTTGCCACAGCTTTCTGCAAACGCCCCGGACACCTTTGTGTTGACACCAACCAATGCGGGTACGTTACGCCACGAAGATTATTTGGGCCACTATGGGCTGTTGCACAAATATTATTGGTGTTCTGTTTATCGACTGGCAAAGGGCAACCTTGCTGAAATGGCAAGGATCAGCGGGCGGACCCTCAACCAACTCAAAAAGCACACCCGACATTGGCGCGATTGTGAATAGCTCAACACCCGCTCAGTAGGCGAACACGACAATGGCAAAATCACTACACGACCGCCTATCGGACCTGTTCGATGTCATTCCGCAGATCGTACGAATGGCAGCGCGGGCTCCATGGGCCGCGATCATCGTCCATTGTATATTCCTGGCGTTGGTTGTGGGGTCGTGTTTTGTTCGGGTAGATTACGCTCGAGATGAACGGCTTAAAACGTGGCAAGATGGCGATCCTTTGCCCGCACCGATTCCTTATTCGGATACGCCCACCGGTAGGAAAGACGCTTGGGACGATAGTTTTTTGAGCATCAATGCGGAAAACGCGTTTGATCCTAAAAAACACTGGACCCAGGCCTATAAAGCCTTTGTCGACAAGTATCCGTCCAATGAAATGTTGTTTGTGGAAATCCGCGGGCCACGATTTGTGACCGAGAGCCCCGAAACCCACGCGAGGCAGCAAACACGGTTTCTAAGAAATCTATCTTATCGGGTGGAAGAAATCCCCGGCGTAAGTGCGGTGGAGTGGCTGGGCACCATATCGGGGGCGGATCCCTGTTTATACGCGGACGCCGAAGACGAAGACGAAGACGAAACGGAAGCTATGTGCGATGAGTCCACGCTCGCGAATTTTCTTCGCAATGTGGAGGGCACTCGATTTGGTCAGGCGTTGATGCGAATGCCCTCTGAGACCGAGGAATCGTCGTGGATGTTCTACGTCATCTTGGATCACGCGCTCGCGGATCGGGACTCACTTCGAGCAGCGTTGCAACTCCAGTTGGCGAAAACGACAGATACCTACCTTGGAGCGGATCCTTTTTCGCGCTCGTGGAGATTTGTGATTTACGGTGTGCCGGCGGTGACTGTCGCATTTCGAGACGTGATGATCCGGGACGGTACCGTTACCTTGGTTTCGGTTGTTCTTGTGGTACTCTTTTTGTGCCTAGGTGCGTTCGGGTGGCGAAACGGCCATCTGGTGTTGGGTGGGATGGCCGCAATGGGGGTGGGGGTTGTCTACACGTATCTTCCAATGTTTGCGGTGGGAAACCGCCTGGAATGGATTACTGCGCAATTGCCGGTAACAGTCATTCTTGCTGGAATGGCCGGCATGGTTCATATTCTTCATCATTATCTTACAGCGAAGGCCGCCGGTGCAAAAACGAACGAGGCGATCGAACAAGCGGCACGTGCAGTGAAAGTTGCGTTGCCGATGACGGTTTTATCCACGTGTTTGGGACTGATGATGCTGGGACTTACGAGCGACAACCCGGCCATTCAGCGATATGGCACGTGGAGCGCGGCCGGGATGCTGTTGACGTTATTTACTCACTTAACGTTGCTTCCGGCTGTGACCGTTCTGGTCGACTCTCGAACAAAACCAAGGATATATTCTCCTTCGTTGTCCAAGATGACACAGCGTGTGGTGGGGTTTGCCGACAAAAAGCCGACCACTGTTTTGGTCGTGGCAGCGTTCATCCTTGGCGCTTCCGGATGGGGCGGATGGCTTTTGGTTCGGGAAAACCGAATCGACGCCAATCCCATTACCAATTCGTGGCGTAATCTAGGCGATTCGAATGACGGGTTTTGGCAAGTAAACCACGAGGATCAAAACCCCCAAGACCATGAATCGGTTCTGAAAGAGTGGCTTTCGGCAAAAAATATCGCAACCCGTGCGCAAACAATAGCGGAGCGTTTTGGGGGAGGTCTGGTGTTTTTGGATTTCGGATTTACGGAGCAACCATCGCCGAGCATTCCGAATCCTCGGGTTTTGGACGCCTTCAGCGAATTTCAGCAGGCAATGGCCGGAAAAATATTTTATTCACCGGGAGTGGATACCGAAGCAAAACAGCAGACGTGCCGTGCCGAGGGTCCATTGAGGTGCCCACAAACCCAAATCCGCGGGACGTTATCGATAGCCGACGCCGCGGCGTATTATTGCAAGCAGCATCCTCAACGTTGTGGGGAAAACGGCTGGCCCGGGCCGGAATGGGCGGCCTCCCTTCGGGAGTCATTTCCGTTGTTTTTTCCGCGTCCTCAACACGATGCCCAAAACAGCGTTCGGATGTTTGTATTTACTGATTCTCCATGGGCAAGCCACGGTCAGCTTTTCGACCAGTGGATATTGGCTTGGGAAAAGAAACATCTCAATCCAATCGGCGCACATGTGTTGTCCACTGCGAATACCATTGGCGGGGCGAACACGGAGGAACAGGACCAAGCGGACGGCTTGGTGCCCGTCAACGGACTGTTGGGTCTGTGGTGGCATGATGATCGAATGGTGAAGGAGGGGGTGATGCGGGGGCTTTTGTATACCATTTTGGTTATTATAGCATTTCTGGTCGTGGTTTTTTGGAACTCCGGACACATATGGGTCAGCACCCTACCCAATATTCTGCCGTTGGTTGTGGCCCCCGGACTTTTTGGTTTGATATGGTTAGCATGGCCGGACGTGACGGTATCAACGCTGCCAACGGCGGCATTGTTTGCTGCCGTGATCTGTTTGGGAATCATTGTAGATGATACTCTTTATTTTTTGTCGGATTATTTGCGACAGATCCGGTCAGACGGGAGGATTGTGGACAGTGGGGAAGAGCGGCATGGACAGGTGGTGGATGCCGTGGCACGAAGCGCCGGATTGCCAATTGTTGTAACCAGTGTCGCTCTCATCGCGGGGTTTGCCCTGCTCGCGTTTTCACCGATGATTCCCCTCGCACGTATGGGGACGATGATTGTATTGATCGTTGTCTCCGCGCTGGCCAGCGACCTGATGGTGTTGCCGGCGTTGTTGAGACTTCACGCAAGGCGTCGACCAAGACAGTAGAGGGCCATAGCGAATGCAGAAATATGTGAATGGGACCCTTAAGTCGGTAAGGAGCCAACGATGTGGTTTGTAGTCATAATGTTTTTGGGTGGGCTTGGGCTGTGGAAACCGACCGCGTTGAGCGCCGATACTTATCTTACTTTTCCGCGTCCCCGTTTTGTAGAGGCGTCGATATCGATGGAGGTTCAAGATCGGTACGGAACTCATGTTAGAGCAGGGATGGTGACCGCAAGAATCGTCCCCGGAAAGGACGTTGGCAGTACGACCTTTGAGTTTCTGCTGGTTTCCGAACCATCTGACGGCGGGGAAAAAACCGAAAAATTCGTTCAGTACAGAGGGAACAAACTGGTGATGGCATATCGTGTGCTAAGACTGGCAGACTCGAAGGTGTTGTGCGACAAAGAAAATCCGATCGTGTTGAAGCGGGAGTTAGAGGGTATGGGGGCGTTTTTGTCCGACTGGATAGAGATGCTGGCCCCCATGGCAGTCGGCGGTAAAGACGATTGGAATCGGTGGCTTAAGCCCACAAGCCAAGAATCGGAGGGATGCATAAAACGATATGGGTTTGAACCCGAAAGAAATCGTATCACGGTGGTGATGTGCGACAGCCCGAACAAGGGGCCACGAACAGTGCGACTATTGCTAAATGAAATCCCGGCATCCTCATCCTCACGGGAGAAACGGTTTTGGTTGCCAGTGGAGGCAACAACCACAACACGTCAACTTACCAGTGTCAGCATGTTAAGTTACCGCGAAGTATCATCAGACAATTCAAAACTGGTCGATCCGTGTCCGAAGATCCCATAAGAACAACCATCTCGAATTCGAAAGCCCTACCAGGCCCGAAGATGTTCGCGAATCGAAGATTATAGAGTTTGTGAGAAACCCGAGTTGGAACGCGCGCCCAGAATCTTTCCACATCTCCACTGCCTCAAGGTCAACCTTTCCCAAAAATTCGGTGACGCTGCCCGTATCATGGCAACAACATTCAACTTTGTTGTAATTTGGCGTTTGCCAAAAACAATGCGATGATGAGCGCCTACGGCGCACGCTGAATCGGCTGGTCAGGTGGCGTCCATGGTGGCTTGTTCGACGTTGGTGATGGTTATGATTCGGAAAACGGTTGGTTTGATACAGTTGATGGCGCTGTTGTCGCTGTTGTGCGGAACGGGTTTGGCGCAGGAGTCCGGCAAAGTGACCGATGCCGACTGCGGTGCAATGTGGTTGGACGGAGCTACGGCCCGGGTTCGGGTAGACGTCCGCAGTGGACTGTTTCCCCGTAAAGATGCCACGGTTCGGGCGGAGTTGTCGCAAGAAGCAGCGGCCATTGGCGGGGCCGGGTTGCCCCGCGCGGCGGTTTTTCGGTGTTTACCCGGTAAAGACGGTTCTGAACCGAAAATGACCGCCGTTTCGTCCATCATTTCCCTGGGTGACAACGGGCGTCCGGAACTGGCGTGGACCGTGGGGGCCGCCATGGGGGCGTTGGCGCAACAACGATATCACATCTACCTCGCCCCACCGACCAATCCACCTATGCGTATTGGGGAAGCCTACTCTGGTCCCCCCGTACGGCTCCCGGGGGAAAATCTTGTGGAAAATGCTTCGTTTGAAGAGTTGGACGAAGTTGAACCCAACAGTCCTCGTGGATTTTATCTTAGCGGTTCGGATTCGACCGGAAGTTATTCTGCCACAGGCGAACGCCAGTTTTTGGCGCGCCGGTCCGGCAGCGCTGGGTTTCGTGCTGCCGTTTCGGGGTCCGGAACGGCAGAACCTCCCAGTGTTCGTGCAACTCAGGCCGACCCGGTTCCAGTTGTACCGGGAGTTCGGTATAATATCGCCGTGTGGGCCAATATCCGCAGCGCTTCTTATGTGGGACTCAGCGCAGTCGCTCCGTTTCTGGACGCAGATGGAAACGACCTACCCGCACGAATCGTGGTCGAAAGTGCACCGGGGCAAACCACTCGCGGATTTGAATTGTTTCAGGGATGGGCGGTGGCTCCCCCAGACGCACATTTTGTGCGCCTGACCCTTGGGACATGGAAAAGTGTCGGCGAAACCTGGGTGGACGACGTGGGGCTTTTTGCCGATCCCACCGGTTTGTCGCCGCCTCCGGACGTGGAAACACACGGTTTGGAAACCCAACCACAACCGCGCAAAAACCTCCGGTTGTCAGCCGGCGGTGCAGCACTGCTGTTTGATCTGGGTCCGCCCGATTCGATGGTGGCTGGCGGATTTCTGCCGTTGGGGCCCGACGCGCGGATTTCCGAAAACAATTCGGCTGGTTTTGAAGAAGGGGACAAACCAGTCGCCGCCGGGGGGCAAAGGCCCGATGTATTGGCGCAGGATCACCTCGACATCGGCGGCACCACTTTGTCGGTGCGGGTGCCAAACGGCAAAGTGGCGGTGTGGATGCTCATGGGGGATTATCGTGCACCGGGGCCGGGGGAATGGAAACCATCGGAATTATATCGGCAATCGGTGACGGTTCATGCGGAAAATGAAACAAAAATGACGGTGGATCGCCGGCTCGACTTTCGTTCGTTACACCTGGAGCCCGAAGACGACGCCGTTGTGTTTTTGCAGCGCAAAAGTGCAGCGATGTGGGAACGGTACGTCAACCCACGGTTTGTTGATGTGATTTTTGAAACGGAGGTGAAAGACGGGCTGTTGCAATTGCGATGTGAACCGAGGGGCGCCTGTCCGGTGGCGGCATTGGCGGTCTTTCCTTCGGGTACCGTCGACGACGTTCAGCAAGTAGTCGCGGATTATGCAAAACGACGACGTCACAGTTTTACCGTAAGTTGGGCCATGCCGTACGAACCACCGACTACTACCGAAGCGCTGATCGCGACCACGGCTGAACAACAACGTGGATTTGTCGCATTTTTGCCATCGTCGGACACGGACGTTTTCCCCCACACGGCCCCCACACGGGCCGACGTCAATCGTGCGGCTGAAGGTTTACGGATTCGGGTTACACCCGGAGAAACGCGGGGGGCGCTGGTGGGATTGTATCCGCTGGTATTTCGGCGTGGAGCAACCATTGCTGTGGAACCGCCGCAAACCCGCGTGGGCGAAACATTGGGGGAGAAAGCGGTCGTTTTGTATGGCGTGCGGTACCGGGCGCAACGGCTGTCGATTCAAGGGGGCGACCCCCGGTTTGCACTGCGTCCCCTGGAGCTTGTGGAAACAAAGGAGGCCGATATTCGGCCGGGCCTGACACGAAGTTTCTGGTTGTCGGTTCAGTGCCCGGGTCATGCCCAGGCGGGAACCTATTCGGGGTCGATCACGGTAGATGCGGGACGCGAGAGGTCGTTAACGCTGCCGTTGACGGTGGAGGTATTGCCGTTTGTGTTGCCGGAATCCCCCATGATGCAAGGCATAGGGTACAAACCTTTTGTCGCTGGTCAACCGGTGGTGGATGTACTCCGGGATTTAGGTCAAATGGGAATGAACGTGATCGAATTGGCCAATGATCCAGTCGTTACGTCGACCCAAGGGGTGATTACCATGGATTTTATGTCCTGGGAGGACCAATTGGCCGCGGCAAAAACAGCCGGCATGGCGGTGAACGCGACCGTGGCTCGCGGATTGGCGACTGCGGCACTGAAGCCGTTGGGAATCGCCGGCATCACGGCACCTGCCGGACGTGTGCCGTCTGCCGTGAAACTAAAACCCGAAGAAGAGCGGGTGTGGGTGGACTTGGTTACACGAGGAAAAGCGGTTGTGGCGGCGGCGGGGGTGAGTTCTCCGATCGTGGTGATCGACCCGCTGGAGTTTCCGGGGGTGATGGATCCCCGGGGGCTGGTAGAGATTTTGCTGGCAGCATGTCGGAAAGGCGGCGGTGTGTGTACGGCGCCTGTGTCCGCATGGGGAAACGGAGGAGAAACGTGGGCAAATTCAGCCCAACCCTTGTTCATCTATGGGGGCACCAAAACGTTTACACCAAGTCCAGTTGGCGGCAAATCCAAAAAACGAACCCAGCCGCAGCAATGGTTATACGACGCGGGCGGGTCCCGGCTGGGACGCGGGTTTTTACCATGGGCGTTGGGTGCGCAGGGGGTATTTGAAGGTGTATATGCAACAACAGAAGGTGCCGGAGACCCATTTGACGATTGGGACAGCGATCTCCGAACAGCGACTTATGGGGTGGTAGGACCGTTGGGCAGGATTCCTTACCTTCGATGGGAACGCACCAGAATGGGGCTCATGGACGCCCGTTACATACAAGCATTGGAGTTGTTGATAGGTGAAGCGAAGAAACGTAAAAAAGCAGCCATTACAAAAGAAGCCGAGAACCTATTGATACAAATCCGCGACCAGGCCAATAACGCGTTGCCGACATTGATTGTGAACTGGGACTTCGCAACCGTTTCTTCGGCGTTTGGGTTTTCAGCGAAAATGGACGACTGGCATCACCGTTGTGTCGACCAGATTCAGTGGCTGCGTGAGCAACTAAAATAAGCGAGGAGGCTGTGAAAAAATATGGGGACGGATTTGGACGCGGGGATTTTGTTCCCATGCCCGGAAGAAAGCCGAGTCATATCGGGAATATGGCGCAGGGTTTTTTCTGGGCAGAGGGGACAAAAGCACCCGTCCAAGTTCGTTCAGCTATTTTTTCACAAACTCTAGGATTTAACTTCGATAGGGTGACCGATGAAAGGTGGCGAATTATTACGTGCTGGTGAGAAATCCAAGTTCTTTTTTTATGCAATCATGGGGCTTTGGATTTGTTTGGCGATAGGAATATCTGTGGATCTTTCGGCTCAGGAGCCGGACACGGCGAAGGAAAAATCGATGAAAGCGGAATATGCAACACCACCGTTTAGTGCGGGTGTGATTCGGGATGCGACGGGAGTGGGACAAACCTATGTGTTTCGGTTGTCTGGAGGTGGGCAACCACCCATTTTACGGAAGACCGTGTTTTTGGAGGTCACTGCCGTCGATACAAAAATCCAAACGGTGTTGACCGATACCGACGGAAAACCGTTTGATGGCCCCAAAGAATGGCGGTTTACCTGGGAGCAGTTGGAAGAACATGCCCATTTTCCTGCTCAGCAAACGGAGCGGACAGAAAAAAAAGTGACGGTTCCAACGGGCACGTATGATTGTTGGCACTTTGTCGTAATCGAAACCGTTGACGGCAAAAAAAAGGTTTCGGAATACGCGTTTGCAAAACACTTGCCTGGGCCGCCTATATGGATGTCCGTAACCATAGATGGGGAACTTCAGACCAACATGGAACTGATTCAATATATTGCCGGGGAAAAAGCAACAGACAAATCAAACCCCAAACCCACGTTGAAGCTCGTTCCCTAGGTATGTGGTGTTTTTAGATGAAATTTTTGTCCTGGCCGGCTTTTACCGCCTCGCCCGTAAAAATCCCTGCGGCATATTCCCCATATGACTCAAGATTTTTCCGGACGGGCCGGCTCAAATTCGGCTGACCAAAAATCCCCCTAAAGAACACCAGCCGTCTAACCCAAATCGGTTACGCGTGCTCCGCGAGAATGGTCGGATCGTCGGTTTCTTCAATGATTTCATTGCATCTACGGCATCTAAACCGAAGATAAGTGGGGGTGGTGGTAATTCCAAAGGTGATCGTACACCATCCCCAAAATGAATAACTTGCTTCCGCGGAAACCATATAGTGGTGACGGCTGTGACCACAGCGGCAGGTTGGTGTTGGTGTTTCGGTTTTTGGCTCCATACTACGCTCCGACGTTTCCCGGCCGAAGACTAACCGAAAGTATTTACCTTGCCAATATTAACCCGCATCTCTCGTGAGCTTGAGAGTATGGATACCGATCCATCCGCAGATTTTTGATTGCTTGGCCCAAAACATCACGGTAGGTTATGAGCGTTTTGTTGGGGGAAAAATAGAACGAGGTTTTTGTATGCCGATGCGGCGGATTGGATTGGGACTTTTGGCGGTGTTCTTACTCGGTTCGGGTTGTTTCGGAGACGGCGATCTGAACTTTGAACCCGGGGGCGGCCTTCCATTGGAAGACACGGCTGCAAACGGTGAACCAGACGGCGGATCCGATTCCGGAACCGGCACGGATGGAACCGTCGGCGACATGGCCGGTGCCGCTGACGGAACCAATGACATGGGTGCCGTCGATGACATGGGTGCCGTCGATGATATGGGTAATCCGCCGGAAGATATCGTCGCCGATATGGGGGGGGGCGGTGCGTGTTCTAGTTATGAATCCACCATTCAACCGATTTTCACAAAAAGTTGTGCCGGAGCCGCGTGCCACGGCGGCAATGCGCCCAAAGCAGCGTTGAGCCTTGTCGCCGGAAGCAGTTATGCCAACCTCGTGGGCGTCAAAAGCACACAGGTTCCCGCGTCAAATCGGGTAGAACCTTTTGATCCCGACGCGAGTTATTTACTCACCAAACTGAATCCCAAACCGCCGGTGGGTCAACAAATGCCATTTGGACCCAAACTCAACGAAGCCCAAATCACACTGATACGGGACTGGATCGAAGCGGGTGCGCCGAACGGTGAATACGGGGACTGCAACGGCGGCGGGGAAGGTCCCGTCGTCGCGGTCGAAATCACGTCTCCGGGCGGCAATTCGTTGCTTGAAGGCGACATGGCCCAATTGACGGCGGAAGCCTATGACGACAAAGGGAATTTGAAAGCAGGCGCCATAGTCGAATGGAGTTCCGCCAAACCGAAAGTGGTGTACATCGACGGTGAAGGCTCAATGGTGGGGATCAGTCCCGGAATGGCCATGATCACCGCAACCGTTGACGACGTTGTGAGCGACCCGTTCACCGTGGAAGTGAAACCGAACATGCCCCCCACCAGCTCATTTATGGAAAAGGTGGTGCCCTATTTTACCGCTGGGTGTGCCTTGGATGGTTGCCATGTGGACGACGGTGAAGCGGACGACTTACGGTTTGATCGGCCCGCCGACAAAATTTTTGAAAAAATCGTAAACGAAAAAGCCGACGAAGGAGACTGGCTGCTCGTTGATCCCTCCAGCCCACTTCAAAGTTTTATTCTGATTAAGGTAATCGATCCCAAGGTAGAAGGCGGCCAGATGCCGTTGGGAATGCCCAATTCTGCGGCCGAAGATGTCATGCACCTCTTACGCTGGATCAAAACCGGGGCAGAATGGAACTGATCCAATTAAATTATCGTATCGGCATTCCATCCAGCAAAGTGAGTGAAGTATGATCCGCTTGTTGTTTTTTCTTTATCTTAGTGTTCTGTTGACCCAACTTGGATGTGAAACGGACCGTTCCGACAACGTGGGGCAATCGGCGGACACAGCGGAGGAGTCGTCACCCGACGCCGACACCACGAGCGGCGACTCCCAAAGTGACGTCGGTCAAGGGGGAAACAACAATGGTGGGTCGCCCAATACGGCGTGGTCGGAACCACTGACCGATTTTGCCGATCTGAGTGATTTAAAAACCGGATATGACCCAAGCCAGTGGTATCCGACTTTTCTGGAACTGCTGAACCGCCGTTATCCTACCGGACGTTTTATCGTGGAATCGCTTTCCAACAGTGAACAGGAAGCGAAACAATGGTTGCAGGCGGTAGGAAATATCGACACGTTTGCCGGCTTGGTCCAAGGAGCCAACACAACGGTTCATGAAATGAACCACGGACTGAGTTTTCAGGAAGGAATCGCAACGAATTTCGACACTTATGCTTATGTGTTGCGGGAAGATCTCACCTATATTGTGCCAAGAATCACGACGTTTAACCGCAAAGAAATACTTCCTTATCTTACCGGTCCACTCGGGAAAGGTTCAAACGGATATTATTTCTACATCGAAGACACCATTGCCTCTCATGACTTTTTCTCGGTTTTGGACGAATTCAATGCATATATCCACTCCAGCTTTACCGGGTATGGGTTACACGACGAGGCGGCTCCCGGGCTCAAAACGTCGGACCGAAACGGAACGCTGACGTTTATGTTGTATACGCAATATTACCTGCTGCACGCCCGCGAAAACCACCCCAATGTCTATACCGCGATTTTGGCCGATCCCGACATCAAAGAGTTGGTGGGTTCGCTTTGGAAACGGGCCGTATTTATTCTGGATGTCACAAAAGACATTCCGGCGCTCGAAATCAACGCCGGACCACTGGAAACATTGATGTTGTCGGAAGAGTTACAACAGGAAATCGCCCCATTTTTAGACTGATTCGTTGATCTATTTTTTTACAGGCTCGTTATCTTCATCTATCCAATCCGCCAACGCTTCCGTCATGATCGTTTTGTCCTGCTCCCCAACCCAATCTTCGGCGTGAATCGATACCAAAACAAAGGTGGTTGCTCCGATTTGAAAACTTTGCCCCGGCAACAGCTCTTGAACGGAAATCAATCGCCCAAACATCCGCGTTCCGTTGGTGCTCCGCAGGTCTTTGACAAACAGTTTCAGGTTTTCAAACCGTAACTCAGCATGTCTTCGCGAAGCACCTGCGTCATCCACCAAAACGTGAGCGCCATCACGGCCGATCAAACAACGTGTCAACGCAATGCTGCGGGTCTCAACATGACCATTGTGGCTTTGAATTTCAATTGTGTAATATGGCATCGGATTTATAACCTTTATAACCAGCGTCGAAGATCAAAGAGTGGAAATAGGTTATCGAACCCCCAGATATTGGTGCAGTGTATTGGGGTCGGAAACGGTTGCTCGGGCACTTTCTACGTCCACGTAACCGGCACGCACAAGCTCCATCAAATGTTTTTCCAAAGGGATCATCCCGTCATGTCCCCCCGCCTGAATGGCCGACTGAATCTGCGCGGTTTTGCCTTCACGAACCATACTCGCCACGTTGGTATTGACCCGCAGAATTTCGACCGCCGCGATCCGTCCTTTGCCTCCTTTTCGGGGCAACAGGTGCTGGCAGACCACCGCACGTAACGAATCGGCCAATTGAACCCGAATCTGTTGCTGGCGCTGAGGAGGGCAGGCATCCACAATGCGTTCTATCGCCGACGCCGCTGTGCGGCAATGGAGACTCGTCAGGACCAGATGACCCGTTTCTGCGGCGGTCAACGCCAATGAAATGGTGTCGGTATCCCGCATTTCACCCACGAGCAGCAAATCCGGATCCTCTCGTAATGCGTCCCTTAATCCCGTGGAGAAATCGCGCACATGACGCCCCACTTCCCGCTGGCGTACAATACCCCCCGGAAGGTGTGGTTTCAGGATATACTCCACCGGATCTTCAATGGTTATCAAAACCTGTGCCGCGCGTCGCTGTGCGTGTTGGGCCATCGCCGCCAGCGTCGTGGACTTTCCCGCGCCCGTGGGGCCGGCTACGATGACCAACCCATGGGGAAATTCCACCAATTCCGCCAACTGTGGCGGAAGACCCAAATCCTGCAACCGCGGCGGAAACCGTTTTAATAGGCGAATCGCGGCGGCAAAACCGCTGTCGGCGCGGTAAATATTACATCGCAGTCTTCCGATTGGATCGAGATCCAACGAAAAATCTGCCGACCGACCGCTCTGCAACAAAGACGTGACCGACGGCACAAAACATCCGGCCAACAAATCCGCCATAACCGAGGGTGCTTCGTCCTGAAGTGACCGAAGTTTGCCGTCGATGCGTAACACCGGGGTTTCTCCCTCTGCCACGTGGAGGTCACTCGCACCCAACGAAGCAGCGTGCGCCAAAATCCGTACGATGTCGCCGTCAAACCGCGGCGTAACAAGGTCGGTAATCTGGACTGGAGGCCGTACAGACTCCTCCGAATCGTTGGGGAGACCCGGAGAAAAAGGAGCGGTCGTTGCACGAGTCGCAACTTCGTGGTGGTACGAAACCTGGGGCACAGATCGCGGCGCCTCAGGGGCCGGCTCATCATTCCACGACGACTGATCCAATGCCGACAACCGTCGTTGTGCCCCAGAGCGTCCGGCTCGCCGAAAAACGCAATCGATACCGGCAGCAATGTCTTCTTTTTCGGCCCGTTTACGTAATGTTGCTTCAAATACCCCTAGCCCTGGGGGATCGTACTGAAATTCAACAGACTCACCTGACTCCAGCAACGTGAATCGTTCTGATGTCCATAACGGTCCCAGCAACTCGATTAACGTTTCTTCGTCAAGTGGCGGCATATGGAATACCAACGGCGCTCCCGAACGAAGTAACTTAGGTGGTTTACCCGTATCCAAACGGATCTCGGTGGCATTTTGAACGATGACGATGTTCAGAATTCCATCAATACGTGCCACAACCTTCTCCTGGACTCGACACCCCTTGCCGCCAAATCGCCAAGTCCAACAGTCAACATCGTTATCCTAATCCAGAATCCATCGCTGTAAAAGTGTGCCCCGCAAGGGATCTACCGCCGATAGAAAATCCCAACCGGTGCAACTTATGTAATGTCTACGGCTCTTTATCTTCATACGTCTCATTGCCGAACGTAGCGATTAACTTACCATCGTTTAGACCCCACACCTCGAGCGACGACGTGCGCAGAACAACGATATATTCGTTATATACAACCAGATCTTTGATGTCGTCTACCGCAAACAACACCCGAAATGGTTTGTCCCACAGCCGCTCGCCCGTTTCGGCGTTCCAAACGCATAGTCGCCACGGTTTGGTACCGGTCCCATACACCGCGACGTATCGACCGTTTTCCAACACGTCAAGCTCAAACGACCCCGACCTCACCGAATTGGGATCCACTTCCGGCAGCACACGATCCCACAACGGCGACTGCAGAATTTTCCCAAAACGTATCAGTTTGGGAATTTCCGAACCCGGGTGTTTGACCCCTGCCGCCAGCCAAATCTTCCCTTCTTCCCACACCCGCAACGGCTTAAACCCGTCTACCGCAGGGGCCGATTCAACCGGCCGTTGGTTTTTGTGCGGAGCTTTTTCCCATCGTTGAGCACAACCCTTGGGGGGCTCGTCCTTGGGCGACGTGAGGCCGTCTGTAGTCACTTCCAGATTTCGTTTGTCTACCGTTCCGACCCAAAACCCGTTGCCATCGTCGGTGGTACACAACCGCTCGGCTTTGTCGGACAAAGACAGTTGTTGTTTTTTTTCTCCGGTATTCCGATCATACAATATAAGATTGGCTTTGAAGTCGGAGACCGCCACCACGTCGTCAGCAACGGCGGCAGCGGTATGTTGGTATCCTTCCCCATAGGTCCCCAACGGCCCAATTTGCCACAACATTTCTCCATCGCTGAGGTTCAGTGCCACGATGAACAGTTGGTCATCCGGAAACTGCCGTACACGCCCCACGACGGCAGGTTTCCCGCCAACATCCACCGGAATAGGGCTGCCGGCAAACGTATCCCAGATAAACCACCGTCGCGGGGCGGTTGCGACTTCGATGATTTCTTCAAACTTACCTGCCTTGACCGTTTCCACCAGCTTTTTCCATTCTCCCCCGAACTTGGAGCTGACAAAAACAGCCGCCGCCACCCCCGCGATGACCAGCATCAAAATCAAAGAAAACAAACACCCAAAACATCCCGTACCACGTTTTCGTGACTGGAGTTCTTCATGACGAACCGTATGTTCAATCACCACCCGATGGGACTCCGACTCCTGCCGTTGCGGCGCCGGTATTTCGGCAGGCGGCTGTTTTCTTTGGCGTATTTCCCCATGCCAATGAAATCGTGTACCGCAATAGTTGCACTCAAACTCGTGCTCACCTTCTTCCCGAGCCGGAAGGGTCGCCCCACAGGATGTACAAACCGGTCGAACAAACGCCATCACACTCTCCCATCACGGTTCCAACACAACCTTATTTGGCAGATCTCCACGCACCAGAGAATAGGTATCACGTGCAATAGCCAACTCTTCGTCGGTCGGCACCACCATCACATGAACCCGTGACGTGTCGGCGGAAATCTGCGCCACAACGTCTCCCGCACGCCGGTTTTTTTCCCCATCGACCACAAGTCCCATCCACTGCATTTCGCGGGTGACTTCATCGCGGATTTCCGAGGCGTGCTCGCCGATTCCGCCAGTAAATACCAGAACATCCAGTCCACCTAAACTTGCTGAATACGCTCCGATGTATTTTCTGAGCCGATACACAAATACATCCAGCGCACGTTTCGCCCCCTCGTGCCCTTCGGCTCTGGCGCTCAATAACTCCCGCATATCATTGGATAATCCAGACAAACCCAACAGGCCACTACGACGATTGAGCAACACGTCCACCTGGTCGGCATTCATCAACAAATGTTTCTGCAGAAACAAAGGAATCGCCGGATCCAAATCCCCACACCGAGTTCCCATCACCAACCCTTCGAGGGGGGTAAACCCCATGCTTGTATCAACCGACCTCCCGTCGGCAATCGCGGCGAGGCTCGCCCCGTTTCCCAAATGGCACGTGATGATTTTGGCCGATTCCAGGGGAATCTGAAG
>JABWCM010000140.1 GCA_013360285.1 Myxococcales bacterium | reverse complement strand
CGTTGGGGTCGAGCATGACCAACGTATCTCCGGCAACCACCATGAGCGTGCCTCCGAGGCGAACGGTCGGGCCACCATTGCCGATCACGGATCCACTCAACGTTGTTTTCCACAGTTCTTTTCCGTCGAGCGTAAATGCCACAACGGTGTTTTTTGCAATCGCGACGATCCGTTTGGATTCAGAATGCACCACGACCGAAGTGGTGATCGGGTCCGGAAACGTTGCGGACCATTTTAAGTTAGCCGTTTGCGGACCTTGTTCCTGTATGTTGTGCCCGGTGCGACGTGCATCGAATCCATAAGTCGGCCACCCAACAACCGGCACACCACACCCTTCGTCGATCACCGTGTCACAATTGTCATCCAACCCATTACACATCTCCTGCGATATGGGGCTAATCTCCACAGACCCATCGTTACAATCCCCTCCCTTAATGCTCAGGCCGGGTGAGGTGACGCAAAGACATTGTGGAGGCAACTCCCCACCAAAACCGTCACCGTCGGCGTCTACAAACCAGAATTTGCACCCACTCGATCCGGGACCATCGACGGCACCATCACAATTGTCGTCTTTACCATTACATTTTTCGATGGCCGCAGGAAAAACTTGCGCATCATCATCCTGGCAATCCCCATCGATCAGCGCGGAGTAATCGCCGGACGGTTTACACAGGCACAACCCAACACCCGCCACACCAACGCCGTCTCCGTCGGCATCGACCAGGAACGGAGAGCAGCCCTGCGCATCGGTTTCATCAACCGCAAAATCACAATCATCATCTATGCCGTTACAACTTTCGGTCGCATTAGGCGAAATGTTGGGATCACCGTCACTACAATCACCCGCTGCCGTGGTGGTAAAGGGAGGGAACGCAGCGCAGACACACAGTGCATCTGTTACGATACCAAAACCATCGTTGTCGTCGTCGCGAAAAAACGTGGAACACCCTACCGACCCCGGTTCATCGATTTGCCCGTCGCAGTCATCGTCGGCGCCGTTACAGGTTTCTACTTGCCCGGAATAAACCAAAGGATTTGAATCATCGCAATCCCCGCCCACCCATGCGGAATAACTATCGTCGGGTGCACACAGACAAGAAACGTCACCGGATAGTCCTTGACCATCCATGTCGAGGTCTTTGTACCATTCGATACACCCCAAAGCGGTGTTTCCGTCCGCTGTTCCGTCGCAGTCGTCGTCTTTTCCGTTACAGACCTCGATCTGGCCAGGAAAAATGACCGGGGAGGTGTCGTCACAGTCGCTTATCTTAACAGAAGTATAGGGAAACTTAGGCCCGCAACCGCACACGGAGTCGCCGGCCTGCCCAAAACCATCTCCGTCATCATCACGAAAGTAGTCGGTGCAGCTTATCGCCGATATCGGGTCGACGTCGCCGTCACAATCATCGTCTTTGCCATTACATTCTTCCGGTACCCCAGGGTGAATCCCGGCAGCAGAGTCGTTGCAGTCACCTCCAACCGTGGCTGAAAACAGTTCGGTTTTGCCACAAATACAAATCGAACTGTTGGAGACACCGTATCCATCGCCATCCGCATCGGCAAAATAGGGGACGCAGCCTATCGATCCGGTCTCGTCGATGGTCCCCGAACAGTTGTCGTCCTGACCGTTGCATACCTCGGTTGCACCAGGATAACGTGATTTGTTCTGGTCATCGCAGTCACCGGCAATCACCGAGAAGTTCTCTTTTGGCACTTCGCAGTAACAACTTGGTGAACCGGCCCCGAACCCGTCACCGTCATTATCGGGAACCACTTGAATACAACCCAAAGCCTGGGATTGGTCGACAACACCGTCGCAATCGTTATCAACACCGTCGCACACTTCAACGGACGGCTCGGCGGCTTTACACACCACTCCTTCAACAGTGCATATCGTCTGACCTTTGCAAATACCGAATTCGGTGACCTTTTCGCAGGGTTGGGAGGAAAATCCGTCATCAACAATACCATTGCAGTTGTTATCCCGACCGTCACACTCATCAAATGTTGGTTCCAACGCATCACATCGGGTCAACCCGAGTTCGGTGCAAGTTCGAGTACCCATACATTTGCCAAAAGGGGTCTCGTGGTAACACGAAGTGGATGCGGAATTTGCCTTTGCAGGCGCGGAACAAGGGCATTCACCGCTGTTCGGAATACATTGTCGGCTAGTGCTGCCCAAAGAATCGGTCACTTGTGTACACGAAAATCCCACAGGACATTCTGACTGCGAACAATCACCACCACAGAAGCTGCCGTCTGGACCAAAAGAAACACACTTGTGGCCGCCGGTATTGGATCCCCCGACACAATCGGAGTTATCTAAACAAGGAAAACACAGTTTCTGATAACGAGGAAAACAAACATAAGAAACCGCACCTTGTGCTGTCGGATCCTGCGCGCATTCCCAGCCAGGAGGACAGGTATCGACGCATAACGACGAACATACCGAACCGACGTAGGACTCAACACATTTCTGGGAAAGGCAGTCATCGTCGGAATCGCAGCTTGCACCAAATTCCCCGGGACCTTCAAACGCGGCGTCAAACACACGCGTGTCGTGCTGAGGTGTCTCGAAGTCCTCCAAGGGTTCAAAGTCAGATGTTTCAAACGAACCCACGTCCCCGGGTTGGCTGTCGCCATCTTTCGATGTGTCGGTCGTACCGACTTGGTTACCGGTATCATCGGCACAGCCTGTCATAAGCACATAGGCCATCAACACAGTGAGACCATAACAATAATGACACGTGCTCATGGTTGCCCCACAAAGTAGATTGTGCCCGAGTCATCTCCAAACACCACGAAACCCGGCCCCACGGCAATCGCCGAACGAACGTGGGCGTTGTCAGTGGTAAATGACCATCGGAGGGACCCTGACGGAGTCACACTGACCACCTTGCCGTCGTTGCCGCCGCAATAGGAATTGCCGCTCTTATCTATCGCGGGGATGGCATTAAATGAGCCGTCTTTGTTCAGCGCATACACCCATGCACTCACTAAGTCAGCGTTGTATTTACGTAATCCGGTATTGCCGTTGGGATTTGTATACGGAAAATCGTTGGTGCCGTCGAAATATACCGCCACGTCCGAATCCATATCACCCTTGACGTCCACACTTTTTAGAAATTGACCGGAAGGACTCAAACGAACCAAAATATTGCCGAACGCCTGATAGATGTCGCCACCGCTCCCGATACCCACCGAACCGTCCGTATCAGCGCCCCCCGGATCGGTGTACGCCCACACCGCGAGCCCGGTAACAGGATGAAATGAATAAACGGTATGATTCGACGATGCATAATGAATACGACCATTTGGCGCAATTGCCGGATGCCCAGGGGATTTCCCGGTATTGGGAACGCTGCTGGTCCACATCACTGTGCCGGATATGGAAACCCGGCGAAGGCCCCCGGAAGACACGACGTAAATCGCTTCACCGGCCGAATCGACAATGGGGGTTGAAGTGATGGTTTCTCCCGGAAATTTGAGGCTCCAAATCGGTTTGCCGTCGGGTTTAAGCAAAAGCAGCGTATCACCTGCGGGAACGACCATGGTGCCGCCCACCCTCAAGGTGGGTGAGGACCGACCGTTGGCAACACCGGGAAGTGTGGTCTGCCACTGAACGTTTCCCGCCAAATCAACCCGGTACAACTGGTTACCCAAAAGGACAATCAGCGCGTTGTCCGTCGTTATCGCAACCGAATTTGCAATCGATGTGAACTGCGGATTCAGTTTCTTTTTCCATTTTAAGTTTGCTGCCGAGGGACCGTCGTGGACCGGGGAAAAGGACGTTCGCCGTTCATCGTATTTAAATGTTGGCCAACCGAGGGTCGGAAGGCCACAACCTTCATCAGTAGCGCCGTCACAGTTGTCATCGGTAGCGTTGCAGGTCTCAAAAGCACCTGGAAACACGGCCGGATTGGCGTCATCGCAATCACCGGGACTGGTCGTAACCCCTTGTTGTACCCCGGCACATAAACACGATTTGGTATCGCTGACCCCCGTTCCATCACCATCTAAGTCGACATAATATGACTCACATAACAACGCGCCTTCTTCGTCGACATCGCCATCACAATCGTCATCCATCCCATTGCATACTTCGTCAACACCGGGATGGACCGACGAATCTTGGTCGTCGCAGTCTCCCACTTTTTTTGCCGCAAATTCGTCCTCAGGACCACAACTGCAAAGGGAAGACGTACCGTTTCCCCAACCGTCGGTATCCATGTCCGCGTAAAAAACCGAACAACCGGTAGCGCCGGCTTCGTCCAGCGCCCCATCGCAGTCATCATCGACGCCGTTGCACACTTCGTCAGCCAGCGGATTCTGTGCGGGATTACCGTCGTTGCAGTCGCCCGAAATCAATACAGAATAGGGTGACACCGATCCGCATAAACAAACTTTTTCGGACTGCCCAAATCCGTCCTGGTCGGAGTCTTTGTAATACTCAGTGCAACCCAGAGCACCGGGTTCATCCACTTTTTGGTTACAATTGTCGTCCTGGCCGTTGCAGGTTTCCGTTGCGTTTGGATGAATCGTCGGTTGTTTGTCGTCGCAATCACCTCCGACCGTCGCACTGTAAGTATCGAGAGGCGCACACAAACATATTAATTGAGCAGAAATTCCGTATCCGTCTAGGTCGGCATCTTTGTAATACGGAGTACATCCAACAGCAGTACCTTCGTCGATTTGAGCGTCGCAGTCATCGTCTTTGCCGTTACAGACCTCGGCATGACCGGGATGAATCTGCGCATCTCCATCATCACAATCACCTGATTTGATTGCGGTGTACGGCGCCGAGCCCACGCAGGTGCACAGTGTGGAATCTTCTGTACCCCATCCATCCTGGTCCACATCGGCAAAAAAAGGCGTACAGCCGCCTGCTCCGTCGTCATCGACCACCCCGTTGCAGTCATCGTCTTTGCCGTTGCATATTTCCGGCGCGCCTGGGTGAACGGCGGCATCCTGGTCGCTACAGTCTCCACCTACGGTGGCCCAGTAGGCACCTTGAGGACTACACAAACAACGACTGACACCGTCCACACCAAAACCATCCTGGTCCGAGTCCAACAAGAACTCGCTACACCCTTCCGAACCCAACTCGTCGACTGCGCCATCACAGTCGTCGTCTTTTCCATTACAAAATTCAGAGGCTCCAGGGTAAGTCGTGGTATCGGTATCGTCGCAATCCCCCGCTTCCGTCGCCGTGTGAACACCATCTGACGTACACGAACACAATCCGTCTCCTACACCGTACCCGTCGCTGTCACCGTCAACATAACGAGTCACACAGCCAAGGGCATCGTTTTCGTCTATGTTGCCATCACAATCGTTGTCTTTCCCGTCGCAGGCTTCGTTTGCCGGTGTCGCAGCCGAACACTGTATACCCTGAGTTCCCTGACAGACCTCGACACCCTTACAAACACCATCATCGTTGGTGATCTCGCACGGCTTTGGCTCGAAACCCTCGTCAACACGTCCGTCACAATCATTGTCCGCGCCATCACACTTTTCGGTCCGGGGCAACGCGGCGTCGCAAGGCGACAATCCGTCCTTGGTACAAATTCGTTCTCCGTAACAGGTTCCCGACTCGGTTGCGATGTAACATAACGCACCGGCATTGATGGCCAGAGCTGGCTCAAAACAGAGACAGATGCCATCCTGTGGAACACATTGTTTGCTGCTTTCTCCCGACGTATCTAGGCGTTCTTCACACACAAAACCGTCAGGACACTGCGCTTTTTCACAATACCCACCACAAAATGCCCCGTTTTCGCCGTCAACGAGGCAGCGGGCGCCGGAAGTCGCTCCCTGTGAACCGCAATCGGAATTGTTGTGACACGGGAAACACAAAGACGGAAACAACGGCAAACAGACAAAAGCCAAATCAGGTAAAGAACCGAGATCCTGAGCACATGTCCACCCACTTGGGCAGTCACTTACGCATGGTTCAGTACACACTTTCCCGGAGTAATTTTTCACGCAGGTTCCACTTTGGCAGTCAGCGTTTCTCTCACACGGATCGCCCAACACTCCGAGGTTTGCCCCAATGTCGTCGGCATACTGGCCATCGACAATAACACCGTCTGCCATTCCGATTGGTAAGTTAGCATCAGCCGCAACCACTTCGCCTAAGTCGTTTTCCGTTACGACATTGGCAACGTCGGCGCCGGAGTCGGCGGTTGTCGCACCCGGGCCAAATGTAGTGTCGCCGTCGGAGGCACCACAGGACATCAAGCATATCGAGAACTTAACGATCAAAACTAAACACAGGGTCGGGGAGAACACACTTTTTTCACGAGCATGGGGCCGCGCCCGCCGCACCACGGGCGATCTTGGGAGCAGTAGGTGCTTTTTTCCCTCAACACAGAAGGACCACGTTTGCAGAAAAAATGCGTCGATTACACCCGTATTCGTTTTCAAATTGGCCTGATTAGATGACAAATTGCTGGAAATACGGGATGATGCTCTGCAACGACGCATTTTGTTCTCCTGCAAAGAAGCGCCTATTGTTGGCGTGGACCAAACTCCAATGGCAAAATGGTTTCCGATCCAGCGTCAACTTTGTAGTCTGTCTGCTGAATGACCGTATCGACGCAATCAGAAAAGGCTTGCGACAATCCAGTTCTCGATGACACGATTTCGCCACGTAGGTTTCCGCCATCGGTAATCGTCAATTTTACCATCACGGCGGTGCTTTGCAGCACCGGATCGGTCATTTCCGTCTCGTAACAGCGTAATAGACGACGTCCCGTCAGTTCGCTGCCTGCATTGGCTTCCAAAACCGCCTTGGGTGCACTTAACCAGGCAACGGCGGACTCAAGGCGCGCCGCCCCCTGTGGACTGCCGCCGGAATCCGGTGCGTGAGATGTTGTACATCCTGCACACAAAGCGAGTACAACGGCCACCGTCGCTGTTGGCCGGAGAAAAAAATCGCGGCACGTTGCCAGCCGGAAGTTCTGGCCGTTAGGAACATATTGGTTCATCGACTTTCACCCTCACCCAAACGTTGTGGAACTTGGACCCGACAGAAAGGATCCCCGATTACAATCTGCTGCCAACTGAGAAAGCGCAATCCTTTGTATGCAGCTTCAATCCAAATATCACCATGGTGTACATAGCGGTCCAAAATCACCCTTTCGTCGCCAACAGCATCAGCAAAGGGCTCCCAGGCGTTCCCAATCGCGACAGTTCCCCCCATGCGCAGAAAATCAGCTATCTGGCCCTGACCACGGCGTTGCGAGAGGTCGGCGCCGTCCAGGTTGTAGCCGTTAAAACTCTCATAGCTGATGAAGGCAGCCCCCGGAACGTACTTCAGTTGCAGATCTTTGAGGATATATTCGGAACCGCTTGGATATTCGCCGCTCACATGATTGACTCCCCAACTCACATAAGCAAGCACAGACTCAAAACTTTCGGCCGGAAATTCACCGGGGTCGTCCCGACGGATCCGGATTGGACCGATATCCTGCAAAACAGCAATTCCAGCCGCACTCAGTCGTTCAAAACCACTCTCTTTAACGGAATCAATAGGCCAAGGATAGACGGGATCTACCATGGTGTCCAACCGATGACGTTCCGGCGAGCTATCCAATAGGACCCATCCCCGGTTTGATCGCACCGGACCATGGCCTTGTTTTACTTCGCCACTTACCAGTAACGCGCGATCAAGTATCATGTGAGCCTCATCGTAAGTATATGCATCCAAACGCCCAACCAGATAATCCAAGGTATACGAAGCTCCGGACGCATCGACAACAGGATACGCACCCGGAACAAACGATTCGTCTTCGGCAAGATAGAATCCCCCTCTGGCATAGTAGTCCTGATAACTTGGACCGCTCCAAAGTCGACCGGCTAGGGGATATTGATTACGCCACCACAACAAGGTCAACTCGTTGTCTACAGAGGCAAAAGTGGATGCCAAATCAAATTCATTTTCACCTAAGATACGATGGGGAATTCCTTTGATAAGAAGAATATACCGCGCGGTATCCCTGCGAGTGAGATCAGCCTCAAACCAAGCCACAAGCGCATCTCGAACGTCTCGTTCGTAACCTTCACGGGAGATTTCCGTTGCTGACGAAACATCCAACCCCACAATGTAGTTGGGGTGAATATTGCGCCCATTTTCAGCGGATGCGTATCGAAACGCCAAATTCTGGCTTTCCGGGACATTTCGATTGTAGACGACAACCAATGACCGGCGCGGCTCGACGTCGGCAACACCTTCGGTGGCGTCTTCAGTGGGCACATCGGCAACCGCGACGTCGTTTGCGGAAGTATCGCGGCCGGGAGTTTCTCCCAACCCAAAATCAGTCATTTGATCGTCAATGGATGCGGCGCGGTCATTCGTATCGGAAACCACACCATGGGAATCCAAAATAGACTGATCCGGCGTGTCCACCGGCGAGCAGCGTAATGGAATCACGAGGATTATCGCCGTTACAAAAACTCTCGTTATCTCGACCCGTGTGACCATATGTACCCGCCGCAGTAAACTGTATTTTGCCACATTTTCTGGACAAGTCAGACTATTTTGTCGCGATACATTTTGGTTGTAGCGATCATTTGTTGATAACAAATATCATTATCATCTTGACAAGAAACCGCCGCCGTTCTACAACCACGGCCGTTATTGAGAATGACTTTCATCTTCATGATGAGTCAAAACACCAACCAAAGAGGCTTCGTTATGTATCGGCAACCCCTACTCATCGTGACCGCAGCACTGATTGCGGTCTTTGGTTTAACTACATCGGCACTGGCAGAAGACGGACCAACCCTTAAATTGGAAAACGACAACACAGAAACACAATCGGGCACGGACAACACACTCGAACCACGCCTTGATGGGGACGTTGGACGACAAATGCAGGCACATCGTTTTTTGTCGGCAGTCAATACATCGATCGGGGGGTACGGCGAGGCTCGGTGGCTGTTCACCAAACTCGGTGAAGATGACGGAACGTCCATGGCCGACCAATACAGGCTTGTTTTGTTTATCGCCCACAACTTTTCTGATTGGATTCGGTTTTACAGCGAGATCGAGGTCGAGCACGCGATGGCGGGTGACGGACTTCCGGGTTATGTCGCAATTGAACAATGTCTACTAGATTTTGATATAATCCAGCGCGCATTGACGATTCGCGCTGGTTTGTTTCTTGTACCGATGGGAATCACCAATATATGGCACGAACCACCAATCTTCCATGGCGTGTCGCGTCCGACGGTGGAGCGTCAGATCATTCCGTCCACGTGGCGCGAATTGGGAATCGGCATTTTGGGTGAACCGGTAGATGGCTTGCGGTATGAACTTTACGTGATGAGTGCACTCAATCCACTGGGTTTCTCAGCGGGCTCCGGCATCAGAAACGGACGAGCCCATGCTGCCGAGGCGCCCGGCGATACGTTGGCTGTTTCCGCACGACTTGAATACGAGCCGATATTGGGCACGGTAGTGGGTCTGAGCGGCTACTACAGTATGGCCGGCCCCAATATCAACAACGCAAAAGTTGCGGGTGAAGACAAGGACCTAAAAGTACCGGTAGTGGGAATTTCGGCAGACTTTCGTGGACGATGGCAAGGACTAGAGGCCAAAGCAGTGGCCGCATTTTTCTCAATCGGCGAAACCGACGAATTGAGAAAGCTGGATGGGGCAGATGGACTCGAAGACGGCCAAACCGGCCCCGACATCGGTTCCCAGTTGTTTGGCGCGTATGGCGAGGTGGCGTACAACGTATTACAATCGGTCGACACCGAACACGAGTTGTTGCCGTTCGTTCGTTATGAATACCTTGACACCATGTTTGCGCTCGACGGCCGAGATGAAACTACGGGCGACAAAGAAAAAGCAATTCACGACATTTTCTTTGGAGTAACTTACCGGCCGATCCGCCAGGTTGTAGCAAAAGTAGACATGAACTTGAGGATGTTCGGAGGCGACAAAGACAGTGAAAAGGGCCTAAACCTTGGGCTTGGTTACATGTTCTAAAGTTTGGATTCACCATTCGATAACGCACCCAGGCGCAACATTTCTTGTGCACGTGCCATCTGCGGCGCATTGCCGAACAACACCAAATCGTCCGCCTCCAACAACCGAGTCTGTGCATCCGGGTTCGACATTAACTTACCGTTCCGCTGAACCACGAGAATAGTCGCCCCAGTTTTTGCACGCAGACCAATCTCGCCAATGGTTTTGTTGCACGCAGCATCACCGGCTTGCAGGGTAACCTGTTCAACATCGGCACTTGCGAGCAGCTCCGGAAGCGATAACAGTCCGGGACTAGCTGGGCGTTCATCTGCCAGTAGTTCGTAACGATGCTGACGAATCTGCTCCAATTGAAGCTCGGCGGCATGCCTAGAAACCCCATAATGGCGCAAAACACGCGCTACCAACGCCAACGACGTTTCGAATTCCTCCGGTACGACGTCCTGAGCACCAAGTGAATAAAGCACTTTGCTTTCACGCAGATAACGCGTACGCACCAGAACGTGAAGCGCCGGGTTAAGACGCCGCGCCTGCGCAACAATTTGTTGCGCGCCGCCCGCGTCGGCGATTGTCACCACAAGCGCTTGGGCGCGAGAAATCTCGGCGTGCAACAGAATGGTCGCTTTGGTCGCATCGCCGTAACATACGGCGGCTCCAGCCCGCCTTCCGTCCCGCACGCTGAAAGGGTTGGTTTCGAGAATGATGTGTTGAATGCCAAGGGATTGCAAAACACGCGCAACACTTTGCCCGGTCCACCCGTAACCAACAATGATGACATGGTCCTTCAGCTCTTTTGTGCTGGTCTGTGGGTCTGACTCGCCGCGTCGACCCATGTGATGAGCGGCCGGTACCAAACGTTCCAGCCACGGCACTTTGTCGGCGCGAGCCGATAACGGATGTGCCAAGGCCATTGTTGCTGGTGTCAACAACATGCTGAGAACCGAAACTGCGAGAAAAATCTGAACCATTCCCGCCGACAGCAGGCCTACGTCGGCTCCGACTTTCGCAAGAACGAATGCAAATTCGCCGATCTGAGCCAGAGATACACCCGCAAGTACGGCGATACGAACTCCAAAACCTAACGAAATAGCCACGCCACTCGTAATGATGGACTTGACCACCACGATGATCCCGACGGTTGTAAAGATTACAACTAATGTATCGGAATCAGGAGGTAACTTAACAAGAAGACCTACCGACACAAAAAACAACGTATTGAAGATATCACGCAATGGCGCAATTTCGCCCAGCAATTGTCCGGCGTAAGGCGACTCCGAAACCACAATACCTGCCAGGAAAGCGCCTATCGCCAATGTTAGTCCTACTTCTCCTACGAGAAACGCAGTCCCCAAAGCGACTAAGATCGCAGTTAAAGTGAACAGTTCCGGCGTTCGTGTGCGAACAACTCGCTCAAGAATCCACGGATATACAAAATGTGCCACGACCAAGAGCAAGACAACCAACCCCAAGGTCCCCGCAAGCGTCCACCACAGGTCTGCCTGTTGCGCTCCGCCACTCGCCAACATCGGAGCAACCATCAGCATCGGAATCGCTGCAAGATCTTGAAAGATAAGGATACCGGTCGCCAATTGCCCGTGTGGTGCCCCGATGTCGCCTTTTGCTTTGAGGAGCGTAAGCACGATTGCGGTGGATGATAAACTCGCCAGACAGCCCATGAGAATCGATTCAGGCCACGTAAACCCAAGTAACCACATCACGACAGCGACACACCCACCGGTCAGAACCACTTGCAACGTACCGGCACCAAACACCGCAAATCGAAGCCGTACAAGGTCCTTTAACGAAAACTCTATGCCGATGGTGAACAGCAACAATATCACCCCGATTTCAGCCAATACCTCCACGTTGTGCATGTCCGTGATGAGGCCGAAACCCATCGGGCCAAGTACGATTCCGGACAACAAAAATCCAACAAGTGTCGGCACTTGAAGTTTTCGAAAAATGTACGTAACCGGCAATGCCACTGCGAATACCATCAAAATTTCGGGAAGAATCGGGAGATGGTGCATCTAGTTAGTCCTTCTGTGCCGGGCCACGGTGTTGGCGCGGTTCAATTGGTTTGCAGATACTAACGACGAACACTGCGTTCCTGCAACCGACCGCAACGGGTAAGCGTTCCAAACCCGAGATGGCCAAATCACATGAGTTTCATGCACTTAACTTAGAGGGTGTTTTGGTAAATATTGCCGGTGAGCGAGACAATGACCGTAACGAGTCGGTCTTGACGACCGAGGCCCACCGGAGGCGTGCCCACAGCCATGTCGAGAATACGCCGAGCGAGGTAAAACAGGCGTAGTAAACCGCAGGCTCATTTAGCAAGAGTAAATATCGAACCCCCCTCTTCGAATGAAGACAACAAGTCGCGAGGCCACAACGCGCACCTTTCGTTCGTATTTACGGTATTTGTCGGTAATTGGTGGTTGGGTCACTTCGAGTTCCGATGTTCGTGGCCGACCAGCAGAAGAACTGAACAAAAAACCAGATGGTTCCTATTTTTGCGAATTTGTGTCAACTTTCCATGGGAATCTGAAAACTGCGGTGATAAGTTGCGCACGGTGCGTTGATCCGGTTGAACCGGCAACGGAAATGCCAGCAAGACGTTGCAGCACATCGTTTGTGTGCGTTGCCGTCCCAGCAAAATCGTCGGCCATATTTGGATCTTGATGGAGAGGAGCATAAAAGTTATGGAAGTAAGTCGACCCATCACAACTAAGTTTACAACATGGAGTCGCCCGAAGTTATTGGCGATATCATGCCTCACCTGGGTGGGAATTGCAGCGATTACAGCAAGTGCATCGAACGCGGAAGCCGCCTGCCCGGCGATCATCGGCGACATCGATGGCAGCGGATCCGCCAACGTAGTCGATGTACAGTGCGCCATATTAACAACTTTGTGGGAACTGAACGGCGGGGTCGGTGCGCTTCCCGCTTGCGTCGCGGGTGGAACCATCGCGGCGGATGTGAACTGCGACAACACGATTAACGTATCTGACGTCCAAATCACAATTCAGATTTCGCTCGGACAACCGTTAAGCGCTGAACTGGACGCCAACCAAAACAAATGCCCGGATGCGTGTGAAGCGGTGGTAGAGCCGTGCGGAGACGGGACATGCGACCCCGAAATCGGCGAAACATGTGTCTCGTGCGACGCCGACTGTGGCAGTTGCAGCGGGGACTGCTGTGCTGCCCATGCGGAACCCGGGTGTGTTAACTTACCATGCCAAGACTGTGTATGCGCAGCCGATCCGTTCTGCTGCAACACCGTATGGGATGAACTGTGTACTGGTGCTGCGCAAACCGATTGCGGTGCAGACTGCGGGTGTGAGGCCGCAGAACCCGTGTGTGCGGATGTAGTCAACTGCGCGTTGGCATGCGACACTCAGACCTGCGTTGACGCTTGTTTTGACCCGGCGTTCCCGATCGCCAACGCGTTGGCAAACGAACTACTTTTTTGCCTGGTCGATAACGGCTGCTTAGATACCACGACACAGGAAGAATTCGACATTTGCCTTGCCACGTTCTGTGCAATTGAAACCGACTCGTGTTTGGCCAACATTCCGGCGCAGGACTGCTGTACAGGTGGGCTTTTGCCAGGATGCGTCGATACGACTTGTTCGGACTGTGTGTGCGCATTGGATCCGTTTTGCTGTGAAGTGGGATGGGACGGTCTGTGTGTTGGTGAATCCCAACTGGAGTGCAGCGCAGAGTGTGGGTGTGTCGGGGGAACCGCGCAATGCCTCGAAGTCACCAACTGCGTGTTGGGATGTGCAGATGCCACCTGTGTTGACACGTGCATTGAAAGCGGAGACGCAGACGCACAGTATCTGTCCAACCTCTTAATGATGTGCCTTATCGACAACGGTTGCTTGGACACCACAACACAAGAGGAGTTTGACGCTTGCGTCGGCACTTTCTGCGTAAACGAAACTTCCGTGTGTCTTGATGACGGCGCCGTTTCCACACAAGATTGTTGTATCGGTGGTCCCGAAGCGGGCTGTGCCGATCCGACGTGTGAAACCTGTGTGTGTACGCTGGATCCGTTTTGTTGCGACACGTCCTGGGATAGCGTCTGTGTAGGCGAAGCCAATCTGGAGTGCAACGCCGAGTGTAACTGCGAAGGAAGCGGCGAAACAACAGCGTGCGTCGACACATTCAACTGTGTGGTATCGTGTCTCGATGGTGCGTGTGTCGATCAATGTTATGCCAACGCAGAACCCGCGGCTGCATTGTTGGCCGAAACATTGGTTACGTGCCTTGTGAACAATGCGTGTTTTGATGCGCTGACCCCCGATGACTTCGACGCGTGCCTCAGTTTGAATTGCTCGGCTGAAGCAGACGCCTGCGCCGCCCCACCGGTTTCTCAAGACTGTTGCGTTGGTGGTCCGAATCCGGGTTGCAACAATGCAGCCTGTGAAGATTGTGTCTGTGCGTTCGACCCATTCTGCTGCGACACTTCGTGGGACTCGATCTGCGTGGAAGAAGCCAGTGCGGATTGTGTCGATAGCTGTGGTTGTACTGCCGCTGTCGATTGCTGTACGCCGTCTACCGCACCAGGATGCGTTATTGCTCTTTGTGAGACCTGTGTTTGTACTGCGGACCCGTTTTGTTGCGACACCGCATGGGATGACCTGTGTGTTCAAGCCGCGGAAACGATCTGTGTTGCAGAATGTGGCTGTGTGGCAAATGACCTTACGTGCGTGGAAACAGTCAACTGTGCCCTTGCGTGTACTCCAGAAGACACAACCTGCGTAGATGCTTGCTTCGCACAAACGTCTGGGCAACCGTTAACTGATGCGACAACCTTGTTTATGTGCCTTGTATCTGCCGGATGCAACACCGCCATCACTCAAGAAGAGTTTGACGCATGCTTGGCCGCCAACTGCCTCGCGGCAGCAGAAACCTGTATCGGCACGGTTGAACCAAGTCAATGCTGTGTTGCCCAAACCACGCCGGGTTGTGGCGACACGACCTGTGAGGCGTGCGTATGCGGCGCCGATGCGTTCTGCTGCGACACTTCCTGGGACAATCTCTGTGTACAGGCTGCGGAAACAACCTGTTCAGCGGAATGTGGATGCGTTGCTGACGACTTGACTTGCGTTGAAGCAGTCAACTGCGGTCTTGCCTGCGCGGCCGGCGATAGCACGTGTCTCGACGCCTGCCTTGCGCAGACATCTGGGCAACCGTTAACTGATGCAACAGCCCTGTTAAATTGCCTGATTGCCGCTGGTTGTGACGCAACCACCACCCAGGAGGAGTTCGACGCATGCTTAGCGGCCAACTGTGTCGCTGAAGCGGACATTTGTCTGGGAACACCCGTAGAACCTGGTGATTGCTGCGTTGCGGCAACCGCGCCGGGTTGCAACAATGCGACATGTGAAGCGTGCGTTTGTGCCCTGGATGCTTTCTGTTGCGATACTTCCTGGGATGCACTTTGCGTCGACCAAGCCACGGTTGACTGCGCGGCCGAGTGTGCTTGCGCCGCACCAGGTGACTGCTGCACCGCCGCAACGACCCCCGGTTGTTCGGTCGCAGCTTGCGAAACCTGTGTATGCGCTCTGGACGCGTTTTGCTGTGACACGGCGTGGGACGAGATTTGCGTAGACGAAGCCGCAACAGCATGCCCCACGGAGTGCGGGTGCCAACCCAGCACCGGTGGCGAATGCTGTGTTACAGCCACCACTCCCGGCTGCGCTGTAGCCGCATGCGAAACCTGTGTATGCACTCTGGACGCATTTTGTTGCGAGACGTCGTGGGACGAGGTTTGCGTGGGCGAAGCAGCCAACGAATGCCAAGCCGACTGCGGATGCGACCCAGGCACGAACACCGGTACCAACTGTGTGGAAGTATTCAATTGTTTCTTTGGATGCACCACGCAGGCGTGCGCCGACGCGTGCCTCGACGCGGGCGCAACACAAAGCGTTGACCTGTTTGCAGACCTGTACTTCTGTCTCGACGACGCCAATTGTTTTAATGCGACAACTGCGGCACAATTCAATCAGTGCCTCGGATTCTTCTGTTCATCAGAAGCCGACTTGTGTATCGCGGATCCGTAGGTAACGCTGGCTCTGAGTTTGTGAAGAAAGTGGGGCGCGGACGGTGGGCGTAGCGTTGCCGGTGGATTGGTTTTGGAAAACCCGAGTCATATCAAGAATATGGCGCAGGGTTTTTCGGAACCAAACCGACCCAAACCCAACGCCCAAAGCCTGCGCAGCTATTTTTTCACAGCCTCTCTGTATTGTGACATGGGGTTCCGCGAGGGCCGAACTCCGCACTGTATTTATTTTCAGGAGCCGCCGATGAAAAAAAATATTTGGTTGGTTTTCGTAATGATTGTGTTGGTTTCGGTACCGGTGATGCTGATTGCCGGAGGGACATGGAGTCGCAATTACATCGCAGACTTGTCAAGCGGCGACTGCAAAGGTATCGCGTCCGGCGACAAGAGCTGGTGCGATACAGCCGACTGCAAAGGCATTGCTTCTCGTGACAAAAGTTGGTGTGACACAGCGGACTGCAAGGGTGTTGCGTCAAAAGATAAAAGCTGGTGCCAGACGGCGTTGTGCAAGGGTTGGGCGTCCGGTGACAAAAGCTGGTGTGACTCCGCCGACTGCAAAGGTGTCGCGTCCGGCGACAAAAGTTGGTGCGACAGCGCCCAGTGTAAAGCCATCGCCTCCCGCGATAAGAGCTGGTGTCCGTAAGCGCCGCCACCAATGTTAACTTAACGACCCAGTGAACTTACCTTTCGCTCGGAGTGTCAGCTTCAAGCCGGGCTATTTTAGCGCTGAATTGGCCGGGACCCGACCGACGCCATATCGAGTATATGCCGCGCCGACGGGCATGGCCATGGCAGCCTAAATTAGCCCATCAGCGTTCACTCATCTATTTCCGCTGACCCTCTCAGAGGGTGTTTGAGAAAAAAATAACGGCGAGCGAGACAGTGGCCGTAGCGAGGCGGGCCTGCCGACTGAGGCCCACCGGAGG
>JABWCM010000139.1 GCA_013360285.1 Myxococcales bacterium | reverse complement strand
CGTACCCGAAGGTACGCTGAGGATGGGCCGACCGAGGCAGGACCGACGTAGTAGGCCAATGGCTCGCGTAGCTTATTTTTTTCCCAAACACCCTCTCAGTTTGATTGCCGCGGGCAACATCCGATCCTTTCCCTACGCGACCGGAAGCTCCGACGCCTGTCCAGAACGGATAAACCTTGTCCAGGACTCAAAATCTTGGTTCAGGACGAACCCAACCTTCGGTTCCCGATCCACCGAATTCAACCAGTACCGCAACATTTTTTGTATTTTTTTTCGCTTCCACAAGGACATGGATCATTACGGCCGATAACATTTGCAGTTTTGGCAGGGACATGTGGTACCCAAAACTCCCGGAAAGGCTCAACAAGGTAGGTCATCATCATTTGCGGCGTCCAAGGGTCCGGATCTTGGCGAAGCCATTCCTGCTCGTGATAGAGCATCTCCACCGGTTCTTTGGCGCACGCAGACACTGCCGCAGCTACGTAATGGAGATTCGCTCCCCGTTTCGTCAACACACTACAATGCATGTTGGCGGCCGTGGCTCGCGCAATATCGTCCGGTATCTCAGTTGGTTCCGCGTAACGCCGACGCAGAGTCGTATCGCGGGAATGCAACATTACCTTCAACCAAATAAGCCCAAAGGCAGCATCGCCGGGAGTTGTCGTGAGCAGACGTCCATAAAGCGAGCGGATTGCCGCGTACCACTCGGGCGCAAACATTTCCTTAACACGTTTGGACAGCGGCGACTCTCTCTGGATCACCTTCGAAACTTCACCTCGGAGTTTCGGATTTCTGGACCCTACGGCAATAAGCGCCAACAAACCCGCCGCATGTTCGTGTAGATGTGTAGCACCGGCATACAGTAACTTAGAAGGCTTCAGGAGACCCTTTCCAAGCCGTCCGGCAACCCAAGAAAATCGAGTCAGCGGGCCACTCATTCCAAAAGGCACTGCAAAATTGACCAGGTTTGCTCCGACTGGCTCGTCCCGACAAAAACGCTCCACCCACTCCGGCGCCTCACCATCTTGTGTCAACATGGCAACGACGTGCCCCATCATCCAGATTTTGTTCCAGATAAGCAGCATCATCCTCTTGTCGTTGTCCCCTGGTTTGAGGAGACTCTTATAACGTGCTCCTTTGGATACTTTGTCCAGTGTCTCCAGCAAGGCTAAATAATCTTCCACCACCTGGGGCCACAACTGCTCTGCCAAAAACGGCGCCAAAGCCGCGGCAGCAACAAATTCTTCCCGAGAAAGGCGATGCCCCGCACGCATAACGCGTTCCCAGAGTTTCGTCGCACTGCCAAAACGTTGGCTTTGTTGCTGGTAAACGGCCATACGTTCCCTTTGCCGGTCCAATTTTGCCAAAACAGCGTCCAATTGGCCACGTGTGACAATGGGCAACTGCTTTGTGGACATCCCTACACCAAGACAGGTAACAAAATTACCGTTCCTGGCCACCACAACAAATGGCCCAAGTACTGGGTCATCCAGCGATAAAGCGACCCGCTCGGCGTTATCTGGGATTTTCGCGCTGTTCAATACTTTTCGCACAAACACCGGGTCGCGATACAGCATAAATGCGGCATCGATGTGGCGGGAACTAAGTCGTTCTAACCTTTCGAGAAAATGCGTGTTATGACCCAAATGCCACCTCGCTGGTGAGTGCGAATGCGGTAGATTCTGACGACCTGAAGCCGCAACCCGGAGGATAAAGATGCGGTTTGGTATTAGCAAACCACCTCCGAATCAAAAACGTGTGCATCAGGTGTTTTTATGACCTATCACCAACGACTATGCACACGCCACAGAATAAAATTACAAACAAAGTCGTTCTCTACGCCGTTACAGGCTCGCATGGGGGGAGCGCCACCGCGTAACGTTTTGATCCAAGTGCCGTACAGTGTCGTATCAGGTTACACCGTGTGGACATCCCACCGACGCCTGGATCGACTGCAAAACAGCCCAAACAATACTTTTGACCCCCAACTAGGAGTATATCAGATGAAAAAGCTCACGACTCTTCTCAGCGCTGCAGGTTTCACTTTTGCCGTAGTCTCGCCGGCATTGGCATCGTCCGATGTTGTCAAAGACGTAACGCCGGATCATTGGCGTTCCGTGACCGCGGAAGCCGCATGCGGCGAAGGAAAATGCGGCGAAGGAAAATGCGGCGAAGGAAAAGCTGAAGAGAAGAAGGAAGAAGGAAAAGCTGAAGAGAAAAAAGAAGAAGAAAAGAAAGAAGGAGATGCCAGTGGCGAAAAAAAAGAGGGTAAAGGCGGTGAGGCTGGCTGCGGGAAAGGTAGTTGCGGTTAGTTTCGGCGCATTTCAAGACCACTCCCGCCGAAACAAACTTAGCTAACCTCACCTAACAATCAGTTAAACCATTGACCCATGTGTGTGGTGTTAAGTGGGAGATTTCATGATCCAGCCGAATTTGAGCCGGATCGTTCAAAAAAACCGGAGGAATATCACAAATATGCCGGATTTTTTTTGCGGACGAGACGGCCAAATGCGGTCGGAGCATGGAAATCATTATCAGACGCCTCACATCGCGGGTAACCCACTACCGATTTTCTTACGACGAGGCACTTCGACGCAGCGACCCAACTGCAAACGCCGCGGAAGAAAACAGTTGAGACCAACAAGAGACCACCATGACCACGAAAACGCTCAACCCTTCATTTGTTGACCGGTTTCATATTCCGTTTCTGGGCTACGGCATAGGGTTGCGACGAAAACATTTTGATGCGGTCCTCCATGCCCTTCCAAAAGAGCCAAGCCACTGGAATCGTGACAAAACTTTCTTTTCTGGAAATAGTCCAGCCCCGAAGGACAACCACTCGACGGGATTGTGTGACCGGGTCGACTGGATGGAGATTGTGAGTGAGAACTACATGGGATTCGGAGGACGCCCCATGTTTGTGTTGGATCGGTGTGCGGAACACATGCCTATCTTACCGCACGGAGTGAACCTATCCATCGGGTCGCCGGACCCGCTGTGCACCGACTATCTAACTAAATTAAAGTCGTTATGCGATAAGATACACGCTCCATTTTGGAGCGATCACTGCTGTTATAGCTCTGCTGGCAACGTTTATTTTCACGATTTGCTTCCGCTGCCTTTTTCCGAAGAAGCAGCCCGGCACGTCGCACGACGAGCCAAGCAGGCAATGGATTATGTCGAACGGCCGCTCGCGCTTGAAAACATAAGTTATTATGCCAAAATGCCCTATAGCTCCATGCAAGAAGCTGAATTTCTCACCGCTGTGCTGGAAGACGCCGACTGTGGATTGCTGTTGGACATCAACAACGTCTATGTTAACTGCCAAAACCATGGTGAAGATCCCAACCTATTTCTGGATTCCATCCCATTGTCGCGCGTCGTCCAGGTTCACTTAGCAGGCCACCGCGACGAAGGTTGGTTGCGTATTGATGACCATGGAAGTGCCGTATCGGCACCTGTATGGGCGCTGTACGCTGAACTTGTGCGACGGATCGGACCCATAACGACCGTCGTTGAATGGGACAACCAGATTCCGGAGTTGTCCGTTCTCATTCAACAAGCAGAAATAGCCCGAGAAACGGCAAAAGCGGCACATACCACCCAATCGGCAGGAGAACAACGGTGAACCACCTCGATTTGTTTTTTCAAACAATGCGGGCATTTCTGGTCGGGCAAATCCCCATCGACACCGTGGAATCCCAACTTGGGCCTTCATCGAGCGGATCCCGACGATTTGCCTTCTATCGGACGCTGGTACGCAATGACCATCATGGATTTATGGAAAAGCTGTATGGTTTTACCCAGGATGTCCTCCAAGACCACTTTTCCGGGTGTGTTTCTCGGTATCTTACCGCACATCCTCCCGATCATTGGGAACCGAACCAGACAGGCGCTCGGTTTCCGGAATGGTTGCGTCACGATTCCGAGGCCATTTTAATCGCACCGTGGATCGGCGACCTGGCACAATATGAATGGTTTGAATTCGTGGTATATACCGACCCGACGCCTGATAACCCTGTAGAATCGGGATTGTCGTTAAATTCGACTATGCGCGCGCTGAAGTTTGAGTTTGACGTACCCGGTTGGATAACCTCCGGTCGCCCACTGGCGGAACCGAACCCCGGACCGGCCCGACGGGACCTAATCTTACTCATGTATCGGGACAGTCGGACTCTGCAATGTAAGTTTCTTGAGGCCACACCGTGGACCCAACTCATCGTCACCTCACTTGAAAACGGTGACGACCCTCTAAGGGTTGCAACCGCGGCCGGAGCTGACGCGGAGACCGCCACCCAGGCAATCTTGGAGCTGACGCGTGTTGGACTGTTGCACAACACGAGTTCGTGACCGCGTTATTGACATCCACAGCCGAATTTCGGTTTAGGCCCCGCAGCCAACCAAGAAATTGCGGAATCGGTTGTCAATTATCCACATTTTGGAGTACCACACACGGTGAAATAGTGAGACTCGTTTTAGCCAACACGGAGGGCAGAAGTGCACACACCAAACGAACAACTTGACCGAGCTGTTTTGGACCTAACAAAGCAGAAAGATGTTTTTGCGCGACAATCCATTGACGACCGGATTACATTGATTCGCCAACTTCGAGCTAGTTTTCCCAGTGTCGTCGAGGGCTGGATCGACGCCGCATGCACGGCAAAAGGCCTTACTCCGGGCACACCGCAATCCGGAGAGGAATGGCTTGGAGGCCCGATGGTCGTGCTACGCAATCTACGGCTTCTTGAAAACACGTTGATTTCGATTAAAAATACCGGTGGACCTCCTCTGCCATCCAATGCAATCAAGGTGTTACCCGACGGACGGGTCCGTGTACGCGCATTTCCCACGTCAACCTACGACAAACTCCTGTTTATGGGATTTTCCGCGGACGTATGGATGACAAAAGACATCAATATCAACAACATTCGCGAACATATTGCAGTTGAATACAAAGGGTCTCACTCCAATCGTACCGGCAAAGTGGCTCTGGTGTTGGGCGCCGGAAATGTAGCCAGCATTGGCCCGATGGACGTTTTGTACAAGTTGTTTGCAGAGGGTCAAGTCTGTATTTTGAAAATGAATCCCGTCAACGAATACCTGGGACCGTTTATTGAGCGTGGACTCGCCCCACTGGTCGAACGTGGATTCCTTCGTGTTGTGTATGGAGGGGCCGATGTTGGAGGGTATCTGTGCTCTCATCCAGGCGTCGAGGAAATCCACATTACGGGAAGCGACAAAACCCATGACGCTATCGTGTGGGGTCCTCCGGGTCCGGACAGAGAAGCTCGAAAACGCGAGAATCGGCCTCTTCTAACAAAACGCATCACATCGGAGCTTGGAAATGTGAGCCCGGTGATCGTCGTCCCGGGACCCTGGTCAGATGCTGATTTTCGATTCCAGGCAGAAAATATCACCGCAATGGTTGCCAACAACGCCAGTTTCAACTGCAACGCGGCGAAACTCATCGTACAGCATCAAGGTTGGGACAAAAGACAACACCTCATGGAACGGGTGCGCCAGGTACTGTCGGAAGTTCCGCTCCGAAAAGCTTATTACCCGGGCGCGCAAGAGCGTTACGATCAATTTCTGACCGCTCACCCTGAAGCGATGGCTCTGGGAAACAGGACAACCGATGTGGTGCCGTGGACGGTGATCGAAGGGCTAGATCCAAACAAAAAAGACGAAATGGCGTTTTCTACGGAGGCCTTTTGCGGCGTACTGACCGAAACAGCTTTGGACGCCCCGGATATTGCAAGTTTTCTCGACAAAGCTGTTTCATTTTGTAACGAACGGGTATGGGGCACCTTGAACGTCATGCTTATCGTGCATCCCAAAACCGAATCCGATCCAGCATTTGCGGCCGCTCTTGAACGGGCGGTCGCTAATTTAAGATATGGTACCATCGGCATCAATCACTGGCCGGCAATCAATTATGGCATGACTTCTACGCCCTGGGGAGCCTACGTCGGCCACACGTTGGACGACATCCAAAGCGGGATCGGCATTGTCCACAATACTTTTCTGCTGGAAGGAGTCGAAAAAACAGTGCTTCGTGGCCCATTTCGCGTAAATCCGAAGCCACCCTGGTTTCCGACCAACAAACTGACTCATGTGATTGGCGAAAAGCTCACTGCATTCGAGCAATCCCCATCAATCGGCCGGTTCCTAAGTGTTGTCACCACCGCGATGCGGGCGTAACCCCGCGTTAAATTACTACATCTGTCGACAAAAAAAACCACTACAACAAGAACTTGAACGAAACGGGGATGAATTATGGAATACCGCAGATTAGGCGACAGCGGACTGAAGGTGTCCACCATTTGCCTTGGAGCCATGACCTTTGGCGAGGCCGACGAAAAGTCGTTTATGCACAAAGTCGGCTGTGACGAAGCGACGTCCTTTCAGTTGATGGACAGAGCACTTGAGGCGGGCGTTAACTTTATTGATGTGGCCGACGTGTACGGCCAAGAAGGGCTCAGCGAACGCGTCATTGGCAAATGGTTTGAGGAAACGGGTAGACGAAATGAAGTGATTCTCGCGACGAAATTTCGTTTTCGGATGTGGCCTGGCCCGCTGGGAACCGGGGCATCACGTTATCACATCCTGCGCGCTGCGGAAGATAGTCTACGCCGACTGAAAACCGACCGCATCGATCTGTATCAGATCCACATGCAAGACAACGATGTTCCCGAAGAAGAAACATTACGGGCATTAGATGACCTGGTTCGTCAGGGGAAAGTGCTTTACATCGGAGCGAGCAACTACGCTGCTTATCGATTGATGGACAGTTTGTGGACCAGCAAATCACAACACCTGGAGCGGTTTGTTGCGTTACAGGCACAATACAGTCTTGTTGCACGGGAACTTGAACGTGAACACGTTCCGCTATGTGAACATCAACGCCTTGGTATCTTACCGTGGAGCCCACTAGGAGGCGGATTTTTGACCGGTAAGTACCGCAAAAATCAACCGGCTCCGGATGATTCACGCTTGTCAAAATGGTCGGATCGGCTCAACCGATTTGATACTCCACGAAACTGGCAAATTCTGGACGCCCTGGATCGTGTCGCGGCCGAACTTGGCGTAGGAGTTGCCGAAACGGCCTTGGCGTGGCTTCTACACAAACCGGCGGTGACTTCGGTCATCATCGGTGCACGATCACTTGATCAGCTAAACGCCAATCTTACTGCGGCCCGTATCAAACTTACCGAAGCTCAAATGGATCGTCTGAACCAAGCAAGTGAGTTTGACTTGGGTTATCCCTATACGTTTATCAAACAGGTCCAAGGCCGATGGTAAGTGCACCTAACGCGATCCAATACCTTCAATAACCTCGCGAAATCTTGATGTCTCACCTTGTACTAGCCGCTGCACCAATTTCCCGTGGGTATCGTAAATGTCTAAAATGGGGATCCCCTGCTCCGATTTGATATGACCGGCAACCGCCGGCGATTCCCAATCGACGATATCCACCCTCTGTACCACGACATGGGGGTTTTCTTTCACATAAACATCCAGTTCCTCACCAAGGGCGATACACGGAGCACACCAATCCGCAAAATAATCGATTACCGTTATTTTGTTTGGCACCAGAATATCGGCTACGGCAAACGCCTGACCATCCCTTACCGCTACATCCACCCGTTTCGACGGCGCGTGGGCGATGGCGGGTGGATGCACCGAATTGGCGCTCGGCAGCTCCGAAGGCGGTTCACTTAACGAAAACGTACCCGTGATTCCAGCAAATAAAGTCCAATCGTCGGTTATCTGATATCCACGCACCTCCTGGTACAGCGGAACCCGCGCTCCAATATGTACGGAAATGGGGTCCGCAATACGAAATTCCGTGGTTGGGACAACCGAGAGCCATATTCCTCCAGAGTTGAGCAGTTCCTCCTCTTCGTCGCCGTTTATTTCATAATGCCTCCCCCGCCACATCAATTCGAAGCCAACGGACACCGACAACCAGTCGACTATCGCCGAAGTAGAAACCCCGACAAGACCGCGGATCTCCGGTCCAAGCAACATATCGACGGAAGATTTGTGCAGCGCGACCCGGTTCTGCGACGACGCAAAGACCACGACCTCTTTGTGGACATCCCACCACAAATCAAGATCCGCAAGCAGCCAGGTCGTGCCCATACCAAGTGCCGCGTTGATATTGTAGACACCCAGTGCACTGTCCGGCAGCAAACTGTGTTCGTGCTCGTCTACGCCCGGAAGGAGACCGGCTTCGGCTGCCTTTGCTGCGTTGTTGGAGTCACTCTCATCGGGATCTACCGGTTCACCAGTGGGTAGACCGACACCAGCCGACAATCGTACACGCGGAATCGCCGGATGCGCGTCATGGTAAAAAATGGCAAAATTCTGGCGAAGGCGAAGTTCAATGTCTCCGATTCCAGTTGCCATCACTTCTTCGGCAATGTCTTTGGCGGTAATAGAACCCGCCGGTACGGACACCGAAAATTGTGTTCCAAACGGAGCGCCGATGTCAGTGCGCCACGTAAACATGTTGCCCCGAAAGGACCGTTGGAGTGGATCGTCCACCGCTTCAGAGTTCAGGCGCATCGTCGCCATCTCACTTAAGCTGTAAGATAAGCCGCTACGTAACCACCATACCTGTACGTCGTTATAATCACTTCCCAATTCACCTGCGAGATTTTGGCCTCCGCCCGGGAGGCCTGCATTACCTCAGGCACCTCACTGTGCCCACAATGTGGGTACGGCGATCAATGCGGTGATAACCGCGATCCCGCACGCCAATAGAAGTTGAAGTGAACGCTGCATAGAAAGATCTCCTTATTTTGGATGCAAAGGTGCAATCGCATTCGGGATTCCACACACGGCGACAACACGTCGCGTGAGACTTCCCGCCTGCACGGGCGCGGCATACAACTGAAGATCAAATCCGAAGTCGCTGTGTCTGCAGCAATGGGGAGTCATCAAAACCCAACGAACGATCTCGTTGGAGCAAATTTGGTGAAGAGACGGAAACGGAGTACTCAGAAATAGCCGATGTCGTTGCAACAATAGGTAGAATTGCAATAAATGATCGGTGTTCAGAAGTGGTTGCCGATGTGAGTTTTCCCGTCTGAACGATTCGACAGCAACATTCGTCGTCGCCAATGACCCAGCCGGAATCATCAGACTCGTTTTCGTCCCGGTCCGAAACGCCGGATATAAATACATCTGCAACAGGACAATAAGTACGTGCAGCCGCGGGTAAAAAGTGCATCCCGAACAGCAACACCACCAAAGGCAACCTGATCCGCCGATGTATTGAATAGTCCCACATCATTGCCCCACTATAACGCAAAAATCGACAAGTTCAACGGCAAATACAAAACCCAGCCCTTATGTTAGAGAAGAAACACCATATAAAACAAAAGCTTAAGCATCACCGCATCGGCTTGTTCATCATTGTGAAACGTTGTGTAAACCACTCGACCCGCTCCGGGTGCTGGAACATGGGATACCACTACAGGCTGGATGAGTTTTTTGTTTGGCGAAAACGCGCCGATTCCCTCAAATTGCACCATACCCGTTACATGGACGCCGGCGCCCGGACCGGGAGCCTCAATGGCAATCAACGGACCGGGACCATACTTGGCGACAAAAGAATCCACACCGACATATTGTTTTAACGTCGGGTCGACAATGGTTGCGGGTACATCCACATTGGAAACCGCCTGTTGGGGACCATCGGAAGCCATTGGAGTACTGGGGAGATCATCGGTGCCGTAAAAGTCAAACGAATCGGGAAACGCCGCTTCGATGTACGCCCAAGAAAGATCCGACGCATAAATCGACCCGCCGGCTAGAACAAACTCCTTCAAGTTGTTTTTGATTTCCGGGTAGGAGTGCACGTAATTCAGCGCGGCACTTCCACAATTAAAAAACAGAATCCGAAAAGCTGCTAATTTAGTAGGGTCGCGCAGAACCTGTACCGCTTCAATGTCATCGGGATCAACGTCGTTAAAATACTCCCATTCGAAGTCAAACCACGTGTAATCGAATCCCAACAACTCCAAAAGGTCATGCTGATGGTCCCATTGGCCCCAAAATACCGCAATCGGTACGATCCCCGCCTTAAAACATTGTTTTTTTCCGACCCCGGAAATGTCGGTCGCTTTGTCTGTCTGTACTTCAATGGTGTAGTCGTTGGTAAATGACCCGGCGACCACATAAACTTTATGGAGACCACACGGAACCGACGGGAAATAATAACTTCCATCGGCGCCGGATACGGTCTGAAGTGTGGTTGTTTTGCCGTCGCAGTCGATTGCCGAAATAGTCACGGTTGCGTTGGTAACAAATACCTGCTCGCTTGGGGAGCACACAATCCCTTTCACACTCCCGTAACCACAAGGTGTACACGGAGGCTTGGCAATCATGTCATTTGAAACAACGCCGTCGCTGATGGTCCCGATATCAACCGTCGTGGCGTCAAAGCCGCCAACTTGGTCGACAAACGGGGTGCCGGAATCCGAAGTTGTGCTGTCGTGGGGGATTTCTCCAGCCGTCGAATCGACAACGCCGCCGCTCCATCCAGCCCCATCCGCCAAGTCGGCGCCACACGGTCCACACACTCCCCACGCCGTTCCATCACTCAAACACGTCTGCGTAGCCAATTCGCCGGTTGGACAAGGGCATTGAATTACCCGGCCGGCCTCGCAGACGGTTTCTTGAGTCGCATCAGAACTGCAACCCACGGCAAACACACCGAAACATACGAAGGGGAGAAAATAACGGCTGACCACAACCACACTCCACAACAATCTGTACACTGACTCATCAGATCAGTAACTTAACGTGCATTTCCCCGTGTTTTCGGTACGACCGCTGATCGCCGGTGAATTCTCGTCGCGCTGAATCCGCGTGCTCAACAAGAAAAAAACCACCTCTGCGCCCCAAACGTCGGCGCGCTCCGAATCTGCAGGCGTTTTGGCATTTTCGGCGTGAAGCCTCGTGAGCAATCCGCGCTAACGGTCCCGAGTTGCGATTTTGAGAATGACAAATCCGATCGTACCCGCAACGACACTGCCCATGAGAATGCCAAGTTTGGAATAAACCTCAAGGTCTGGGCTTTTGATCGCCAACCCGCTGATAAACAATGCCATGGTAAATCCAATCCCAGCAACAAAACCAGTTCCGATGAGCTTTGTATACCCCACACCCGCCGGAAATTCCGCCAACTTCGCCAACACCGCAAGTTTGGAAAACAGCACGATTCCTATGGGTTTACCCAGCAGAAGTCCAAGAGCGACACCCAGTGCAATCGGGCTTTCAAAAACCGCATTTAGCGATGCACCTTCCAGTCGAACTCCAGCATTCGCAAGGGCAAACACAGGCATAATAAAGAAACTCACCCACGGATGCAGGATATCGACTAGGCGATCCAACGGCGGAGCACTTTCTTTGACAACGTAGCCTAACTTAGCGAGGCTATCATGCGCCGAAGTTGGAAACACATCTCGTTGATCCATTCCGTGCTGTTCGACTTCCTCGAGTAACTTTGTAATCTGTTCTTTGGCGGCGCTGCGAGAAAACCACGGAAATACCGGAGTCATCAACCCCAAAATCACCCCGGCGATAGTGGCGTGAACCCCGGACTTCAACACTGCAAACCAAACCAACATCCCGATTACGACGTAAACCGAGACCTTGCGTACCCCAATTTTGTTGAGCAGATAGGTCAACCCAAGGAGCCCTACCGCAATCCCCAACGCCGGGGCGGCAATGGTATCGGTATAAAAAATTGCAATTACAAGCACTGCTCCGAGATCATCGACGATTGCTAAGGCCAAAAGAAATATTTTTAATGCAAATGGGATACGAGGTCCGACAATTGCCAAAATTCCGACGGCAAATGCAATGTCTGTGGCCATCGGAATTCCCCATCCAGCAACAGCGTCGCCGTCGTGATTAAAGGCCACGTAGATCAACGCGGGCACCACCATTCCCCCCAATGCCGCGGCAATTGGAAGAGCAGCTTTTCGCGGATTAGAAAGCTCTCCGAAAGCCAATTCTCGTTTAATTTCAAGACCAATCACAAAAAAGAAAATGGCCATCAATCCGTCGTTGATCCAAAGGAGCAACTCTTTATGAACAACGTATGTGCCAATTTGGAAACCTAATTTAGTATTCAGGATTCCAAAATAAGTTTCGTGGGCGGGAGAATTAGCCAGAATCATGGCGACAATTGTGCAAAATAGCAGAATCACGCCGCTGGCTGCTTCGGTGTGGAGGAATTCTTCAAACGGTGAAATGATTTTCTTTACGACGTTGTTCATGAGACCTTTTGCCGGCGACTCGGTTTGGCTGATTTGATCAGACAACAACGAATGAATTTGCTGAATCTTTATACTTACTGACCAGGGTTGCCGTTTTAATGTCTTTTTGTGGCCATCCTTATTGTATTTCTTCAAATATTAGCGTCTTTCGAAATGTTAAAACAGACTTAACACACTTCGCACCTGGGAAGGCTGCCAGACGAAGCCGCGGATTACAAGAAAGTAGTGGACCTGATAACAAAAAACGTCGTGATGTTGCGCTGTTGAGTCTACCGAGAATGCGATTGATGTAAGAACCCGGGTTTCTGACCAGCTTGAAAATCGGTATTCGTAGCCGCAAACTTACGAGACATCCGGGTTAACCAGAGACCACGTTTCCATTCCGAAAGTGGGAATTCGGTGGGAGGGTCAGCTTCAAGCCGGAAGTGACCCCGGGCGAGCTAATTTAGCGCTGAATTAGCCGGGACCGGACGGAGGAATATCGGGAATATTCCGCAAGGTCGGGACTGGACAAGGCAGCCTAAATTAGCCGAACAGGGTTCACTTAGCTATTTCCGCTGACCCTCTCTGAGGAAGCATAAAGGCCCATGCGGCTTGACAGGCGAATGAGCGTGATCTAAATGTGCCGCTATACGGATGTGATACTACACATCCACTGCGGGACTAACTCAGTTGGTAGAGTGTCAGCTTCCCAAGCTGAATGTCGCGGGTTCGAGTCCCGTGTCCCGCTCCGAAACAACGCCTCGGCACTCTGTGTCGGGGCGTTTGTGTTTCTACATATTGTCGGTGAAAAAAGAGAAATCAAACGGAAAGTTGTAGTCGTTACGGAGATATACGGCAACAACAACCTCATGGGGACATATGTAACTTTCGGCGCCGCAGATAGAAAAGGGCCGAAAAAACGAGCACGACGCTGATCCATGGCGAGCGGGGTGAATTCGCAGCGCAACCACCATTCCCGCTGTCCTGATTGCTATTTGTGCTGCCCGAATCTGCCCCGTCACCGGGGACATTGCCTATACCACCATTTTCTTTGGTATCACCATCACCGCCCGACGTGTCGGTACCGTCGTCCCCATCGCCGCCCGCGGAACTGTTGACAACACAGCTACCACTTTGACATTCGTAGCCGCTTGGACAGTCGTCGGTTGTAACGCATTCGTCAAGCTCCGGATTGTCGGCAACGCATTGCAAATCAACACATTTCTGAGACCCATCGCAGTCATCGTCGGTCACACAACCTTCGGATGCCATTTCACAATAGCCGTTGACACACACCTTGCCGTCCAGACAATCGGAATCCGTTTCGCAATAAACCGTGCTCCAATCGCAATACCCTTCGATACACGTGCCGTCTGGGGCACAATCAAGGTCTTCCTCACACTGGAAATAACACGTGCCGTCGATACATTCGCCGCCAGTCCCACAATCAAAAGAGTCCACACATTCGACAAATGCGTATTCGCAATACCCATCCACACAGTACTCGTCGGGTCCACAATCCTCATCCACTACGCAGGTGTAGTAACAGAAGCCATCGAAGCATTCGCCGCCACTCCCGCAGTCCTCATCAACGGCGCACTCGGCCTCGTACTGGCACTCACCGTTCACACAAAGACCACCCTCGTCACATTCAATGTCGGAGGTACATGCTTCGTAACAAAAACCATCGGTGCAGACATACCCATCGCCGCATTCGGTGTCCATTGAGCATTCGAACCACCAGCCGTATCCGCAAGTTCCCTCTTCGCAGGTGCCGCCCGGGCCACAGTCATCATCCTCGACACATTCGTAGAAACAATACCCGTCCAAACACACGCCCGAAACACCACAATCCGCGTCTAGGTCACATTCGGTCCACTCATAACCGCACACTCCGTCATCACAATATCCCCCAAGACCACAATCCGCGTCTTTGTCACACTCGTAATAACAAATCCCCCCATAACACTCACCGCCCGCGGCACAGTCCTCAGAAGTCCAGCACTCCGACCACGCGAACTCGCAAAAACCATCGATACACTCGCCTTCACCGTCGCAATCGGCCGTCGTCTCGCAGGCAAAAAATCCGTAGACACAGAGCCCGTCGACGCACAAACCATCCTCGTCGCAATCGCTGTCTGCACTGCACTCCCACGCCTCGTCGGCATATTCACAAAACCCGTCGGTACAGACGAAACCGGCACCACATTCTGAGTCCTCCGTACAACCCTCGACGCAAAAACCTTCGTAACAGATCGCCCCTTCGTCACAATCGAAGTCGGTAGTACAATCAAACCACCACTCCACTTCACAATAGCCTTCAATGCAGTATCCGCCGGGACCACATTCATCGTCCGTTTCACACTCGTAATAACAATAACCCTCAAAACAACCTCCCCCTTCACCACAGTCGGAATCCACGTCGCATTCCGCCCAATCGTAAGTACAAACCCCAGCGTCGCAATAACCCCCGACACCGCAGTCAGAATCTGTGTCACATTCGTAATAGCAGATGCCGGAAATACAAACACCGCCTTCGTCACACTCTTCATCTTCCTTACATAACAACCATGCGGACTCACATAGCCCGTCGATACAGAGTTCGTCGTCACCACAATCGGTATCTTTCACACAACCATCGGTGATCTCAGGATAATAACAAGACTCATTTTCGCAGATCCCGGCTGGTTCCGAACAATCCGCCGCGGTGGTACATACTTCACCGGAGTCCCACCAACATTCGCCTTCGACACACAACGAAAACGCCCCACAATCCGCGTCCGTGATGCACTGCGCCCAACCATCAGCCGAATATCCCCAGACACACATCCAAACCACCGCCGTAACCAGGCTTCCCGAGATCGTCTTCATTTCATGTTCCTTTGGTTTAACTTACCATCGACCCAACGTGAATTACTGCTGACAAGAAATTAGTGTACCACTATTGCCGCTGTAAAGACACGTATGCGTAATCCGGCTACCGGACCATGTTTGGCCCACTCCGCCAGTATAGTCGCCCAGAGGATCAGCTCGAAGCCCGAAGTGTCCCTGGTCGAGCCGATTTTGAGTCGGATGTTCCGGCTCCGGACCGAAGAATATTGGGAATATTCCGAAGGGACCGGACTGGAAAAGCCGGCCCAAAACGGCCGATCCCGGATAACTCATCTATTTCGGCTGACGTTGGCAGCGCCTCCGACCCAACGACGTCCGTCATGTATGCAAATGATATAAATTTCGCAAAAAACAGATAAATTTCGCGGAAACAAACAAATGATATTCCTGCCCAGGTTGGCTATTCCGAAACATGCGGTATACGCCCGACATTGCCCCGGTTTCACATTGACCCGTTCCGACGCAAAATCGGACAAGCTAGGCTTATTTTTTCTATTGCAACTGACTTTTGGGGAGATTGAAAAGAAGTGGGGTGGTTTTGGCGCCAAACCGAACGTTTGACGCCAATTTGGCTTTATTTCGTAGCACGTTCGAGAATCGTGAACTCAACACGCCGGTTTGCGGCACGACCTTCTTCGGTGTCATTGGTTTGAACCGGATTCTGCTCGCCGAATCCTTTTGAAATAAGCCGTTTCTCATCGATTCCTTGTTCGATAAGGAACTTGCGAACCGACTTCGCGCGGCACACGGTGCCGCTCATCCAGTTCGCCTCCGGCGGGACCGGCAAGGATGGGATCCCGACGCTCGACCGGCCCCGGTTCGAGTCGGTGGAGGCGGCCGGCCGCTGGCTGCAGCCACGCATGCCGGTGATCGAGCTCGAGCTGGGCAGCGAGGCGCGCGCCTATCCCCTCGCGATCCTCGTCTGGCACGAGATCGTCAACGACGTCTTTGCCGGCACGCCCGTCGCCGTCACGTTCTGCCCCCTCTGCAACACCGCGCTCGCCTTCGACCGGCGCCTCGACGGGCTCCTGCTCGACTTCGGCACCACGGGCAACCTCCGCCATTCGGACCTCGTGATGTACGACCGCCAGACCGAGAGCTGGTGGCAGCAGTTCGGTGGGGAGGCGATCGTCGGAGAGCTGGCCGGCTCGAGGCTCACGCCGGTGCCGGCGCGGATCGTCGCCTGGGAGGACTTCGCTCGCGACCACCCGGACGGGCAGGTGCTCTCGCGCGACACCGGCTACCCGCGCACCTACGGGTCGAACCCCTACGGGGGCTACGACTCCGTCGACAGCCCGCCGTTCTTCCCCGCGGCGAACGAGGGCGACGACCGCCTGCCACCCAAGGAGCGGGTCGTCTTCCTCGAGCGCGGCGAGGATGCGGTCGTCGTCCCGTTCTCCGTGCTCGAGCAACGTGGGACGGTCGAGATCGCGGTCGGGGGCGAGCGCCTGGAGGCGATCTGGGTGCAGGACGTACGCTCCGCCCTCGACTCCGGCGACATCTCCGACGGTCGGCTCGTCGGCTCGGCCGACGTCCGCTCGGTCGAGACGGGCGAGCGTGTCGCCTTCGACATCCCGTTCTGGTTCGCGGTCGCCGCCTTCCGCCCGGACGTGCGGATCGAGCGCTGAGAACGCCAGGTCAGGCCGAGCGGGACTCAGATCTGCCAGCCGGTGAACCGGGCGAGCCTCGTCGTCAGGCGGACGAGGTCGCCCGTGATGAGGAGCACGCCGAAGGTCGCGAGCAGGCCCGCGGACGTGAGGCTGACGGCGCGCCAGTGGCGACGCAGTGCCCGCACGAGCCCGAGCGAGCGCGTGAACGCGAGCCCGAAGAGGAGGAACGGGACGCCGAGCCCGAGGGAGTAGGCGGCGAGGAGCACGGCGCCCTGCGCGGCGCTCGCCTCCCCCA
>JABWCM010000391.1 GCA_013360285.1 Myxococcales bacterium | reverse complement strand
ACCTTCGGGTACGCCTCCGGTGGGCCTCAGTCGGCAGGCCCGCCTCGCTACGGCCACTGTCTCGCTCGCCGTTATTTTTTTCTCAAACACCCTCTTAGATAAGAACGGCGGGATCAGATCACGATCGCTGGAAGTCTATAGCCGATTGATGAGCCACTTTCCGTCTTCCTTAAAAAACAACAGGTTTGCCTGGTCGCCTGAGGTGAACTTAAGTTGCACGTCGACATTGCCGTCGCCCGTGTCGTTGGTGTTGCCGATCGTCAATCCGGATTGAACGCCTTTGGTCAACATGTCGGTGCGACGGTACAACCGCTCGGTATGCTTGGCCACTGCGTCGTCCAGCGAGCCGCCCAGACGCTGGGTCGTCCACTGTTTCATTCCTGCCAAATTCCGTGCGCCGGCTGCGTTGGCGAATTCGGTCACTGCTTTTGTGATTTGTGCTTTGTCTTCATCGCTAAGCTGCGTTGGTGTTCCACTTCCGGGCTCGGCGCCAACTTGGCCTGTTGCTCGTGCCGGCCCGGGCGTGGGTCGTTCCGTGCGGGCAGGAGCCGGGGCAGGAGCGGGCGTGGGTGCAGCAGCGACTGCAGGCGGGGCCGGCTGAGCGGCGGGAGCTTCATTTACCTTCACGATCGCGCCTTCCGGAGGCGGGCCATCACAATTACACACACACTTTACGGGCTCACCCCCGAGACTTTTGCATCCCGTCAATGGCAGCAAAGTTACCATTCCAAGCGCCATCAAGGCCCAACCAACCGTTCTCATTCCTGACTCCTCTGTCAATTTCAATACACAACTGTACTTACGCTAACGTACTGTTCTCAGACAAACCGCGAGATGGTACCAAAAACCCATCGAAAGCGGCAATACTTCCCAAGTTGTCAATTTATCACCACGAGCGTAATGTTGTCCTGGGTTATGCGGTTAAAGTGAGACATTACATTGAAATGTATCTTTCGTTATCAATACTGGGATTTCGTTGTTCTTATTTTACCAATAAGCACTTTATTGTTACTTACGGCTTGCCGGCAGGTTCCGGTGGTTTGTGCTACACCCCACCAAATGAATGTCACGTCAAACCTGGCGGCCCATATTCGATTTCTGAACGACGCGGCGGTTCAGGCACAGGTCAATCGTAAGCTCAAATACATCTCGGCTGTCCTTGGTTCAGTTCCGCACACTCGATCTGTCCCTGGAAACCAGCCGACAACCTGCTTCTACGTCGACGTGTCGGGTATCGAGACAGCCACACGTTATTTTGCAAACATGAGCGACCCAGTCGCTGTGGCATCTGTTTTGGAACTCGGCGCGTTGGCGCGTGCCACAAGCCGTCAGGTGGGTTGGGGGATGATCTCACCCGCCGACGTTGAACCCACAACAGAACCGTTACCCCCGTCGTCATCCACAGATACAGCAACAACGGTAGAACTTACCATGAACGGCTGCGGTGAAAGTTTCGTTACATCGACGCTTATTCTTGCTGCCGAAGTAATGCCGGTCTCACCAGGAACCAGGGATACCGTTTCTCAGTTTGCGGCTGTAAAGGGGGTTCCGGTTGTAAACGCGGCGCCCGACGGGGTGCCGTTTTGTTTACGCACTGCAAGTGTCCGAGTCATTTTGAATACGCGGCCAACCGGGGAACGCCGCTGTAACTTAGCAATGGAGCGTCCACCTCTAGTTGACTGGTTTGAGTTGTTTGCGCAGTTGGGACAGATTCCGGTTCAGAACCATCATGAATAGACACGCCGAATCACGGCACGAAGGATCTGCGTGGAACAACACCAGATAAGCGGTGTTTCGTACTATCTTGATTCGATCTCCGACAAAATTGCGTCAATGTGGCCATTTACTTTTACATTTCTCCAAATTCTCCGGATGATGCCCGTGTCATCGATCAAAAACGTGGAGCGAATGACGCCCATCACTTTCTTTCCATACATGTTTTTTTCACCCCACGCGCCGTAGGCTTCGTGGACGTGTTTGTCCGGATCAGAAAGCAAAATGAACGGCAATTCATATTTCGACTTAAATTTTTCGTGAGATCCAACTGAATCCGGACTGATACCGATGACGATTACGCCGGATTTGGTCAACTGGTCGAAATTGTCTCGAAAATCGCAGGCTTCCTGCGTGCATCCCGGCGTATTGTCCTTGGGGTAGAAGTACAATACGACTTTTTTTCCACGAAAGTCGGCCAAAGATACAGCCGTGCCTCCATCCGACAGTAACTTAAAATCCGGTGCAATGTCTTTTTCTTGAATCATCTAGAATACTCCCAACCCGTCTGTCACGTGCCCGCGCCAAATCTGTTTTACAGACGTTTTTCCGGAGGTCAACCGAGCAGGAAAAAAAAGGCGATACCGCACACCGTTTCTTGGCACATGCTTTCAGGTTGGAGAGGTCACTTCTGTTTGACGCCACACAACATCGCCGTACAATCTGTTGTTTGTGAGGTAAACGTGAGAATTGCGATTTTGTCCGACGTTCACAGCAATCTAGAGGCACTTCAGGCAACGCTGGAGTATTGTCGTCAAGCACGGATACACCAGTACATCTGTCTCGGTGACGTGGTTGGCTACGGAGCTGATCCGAATCCGTGCTGCGATCTCATTCGAGAAGTGGCCGCGGTTACGCTGTTGGGAAACCACGACGCGGCCGTGGTCGGAGTAATGGACACAGATTACTACTACGAAGCGGCTCGGGATGTCCTGTATTGGACCAGAGAAACACTATCTGCGGAAAATTTTCGGTGGTTGTACTCGCTTCCCTATACATTTCGTCATGAAAACCTCGCATTCTTCCATTCTGCGCCCATAATGCCCAGTGGCTTCTACTACGTAGTGAGCACATCCGATGCCGAGAAGCATCTGCGAGTATTCAATCGTTTACATGAATACAACTTTGTTGGGCATTCCCATTTAACCAACAGATATCTTTTATCAACAAATACTGTCAAAGATGCTGGTAAAATGGATATTCGTAGGTACGAGGACTGGAAATGGATCATCAACGTGGGCAGTGTTGGGCAACCACGTGATCGAGACAGCCGCGCATGTTTCGGCATTTTTGATACCGGCAATCAGACCTTTCAGCATATTCGTGTGCCTTACGACATCGAAAAAACAGCTACAAAGATCCGTTCATCCGGTTTGGATGAGAAATTTGCAAGACGTCTATTTGCCGGTGTTTGATTGTGAACGACGATCCCCGGAAGCGGAAAGAAAAAAGTGAACCCGCATTCTAAGAGGGTGTTTGAGAAAAAAATAACGGCGAGCGAGACAGTGGCCGTAGCGAGGCAGGACCGACGCAGTAGGCCAATGGCTCGCGTAGCTTATTTTTT
>JABWCM010000138.1 GCA_013360285.1 Myxococcales bacterium | reverse complement strand
GAGGCCCACCGGAGGCGTACCCGAAGGTACGCTGAGGATGGGCCGACCGAGGCAGGACCGACGCAGTAGGCCAATGGCTCGTGTAGCTTATTTTTTCCCCAAACACCCTCTAAGTTAATGGCAGGCTTGGTCGAATCCAATTGAGGAAAAACAATGCGCGAAACACTTTCCGCGTTCGTGTTTCGGTCCATCAGGCGACGGAATTCGTCAACAGTACTGTTTGGTAGAAATCAGGAGGTATGCCAGCAATGAGTGATTTGAGACCAACAGTTGGACTCGCGAGTCAATCAGCTTCGCTTTTGTCCCGCAAACACTCCCGCCTGTTGCTGTGGCGGCATTTTTGGGCCGTAGTTGTTGCGATTGTGGCTCTCGTGCAAATCGGCGCGACGCCGCCGGTTTCCGCGGCGTGTAGCGGGATCCCCGGCGACGTCAATCAGGACGGTGAGGTCAATGTTGTTGACGCACAATGTGGCATTCTCACCACGCTATGGGTCCTCGCCGGACGGACGGTTAGCGATGTGCCTGCATGCCTAAACGGTGCCAACCCAGCGGTTGCAAATGCAAATTGCGATAATTCGGTCAGCGTGGTTGACGTCCAGCTTATTGTGCTGTTTGCGTTTGGAGCCCCGCTCGACGTTGCGATAGACGGTGACGGCGATGGATGTCCCGACGCGTGCCAAGATTCCATCTCACCCACGATCACCATTACTTCGCCATTGCCGTTTACGCTCTTTTCCGCCCAGGTACCCACTACCGTTACCGGAGAAGTGCAGGACGATGCACCGGGCGTGACGGTGACCGTAAACGGTGTTGCGGCCACCGTGAATGGTACGACGTTTGTCGCGACGGATGTTCAGTTGTCGGAGGGAGTGAATACTCTCACGGCGGTTGCCATGGACAAAGTCGGCAATACCGGGACCGCCAGTGTTACTGTTTCGGTAGATTCGACGCCTCCAACTATCACGATCGAAACACCGCCGGCAGGAGTGGTTCTGGGATCGGTTCAAGTTGATGTTGCCGGTATGGTCAACGACATCATTCAGGGAACCACAATTCAGGATGATGACGTTACCGTTGTGGTCAACGGCATTGAGGCGATGGTGTCCAATCGTGCTTGGGTTGTGCCCGCACTTCAGTTACAGCCGGGTCCCAACACGTTGACCGCCACAGCAACCGACGCCGCTGGAAACTCAAAAACCACTACGTTGGACGTTGTAGTGGATACCGAGGCCGGGCAGCTCATTTCGTTGGTTTCGGGTAGTGTTCAGACGGCTGGCCAAGGTGAGCAGTTACCCGAATCACTTGTTGTCGCGACGACCGACGCGAATGGAGACCCAATCGTCGGTGCCCAAGTTAAGTTCCACGTGGTTCGCGGTGACGGTAAGTTAAACGCGCCTCCGGAAGAGGGACAAACCGTTTACGTCGTGTCAAATGATGATGGCCTTGCTGCGGCGACGTTTACATTGGGAAAACGAGCGGGCGCGGGTAATCACCGAGTACAGGCGACAGCCCCCGGGTTTGTTGGATTCGTGGAGTTCTGTTTTGCTGCAGAAACGGCCGGCCCAAAACGAGTAACCCCGGAAATGGGTAGCGGACAGACTGGGGTTGTCGGCCAACCACTGTCAATGCCCTTCATTGGGCTAGTTACGGACAAAGGTGGAAACGCTGTCGAAGGCGTGATGGTTACTTTTGAAGTGATAGACGGAGGGGGATCCTTTGATGGAGCTACGTCCATCACCGTTCCTTCGTCTTCCGATGGTCAAGTGTCGGCGATCTTCACATTGGGACCCGACGTAGGGATGGCGAACAATCTTGTACACGCGACCTTTCCCGGCTTGATGGAGCCTCCAGCCGTGTTCGTTGCGTCCGCGAAAGAAGCCGGTCCCGCACCACAAACCACGATTAGTGGTGTTGTGCTGACCAATTCAGACGATCCGATTCCCAATGCGACGATATCCATAAAAGGCACTTCGTTGTCGGTTGTAACCGATGATCAGGGCCAGTTCATTATATTCGATGCGCCTGTCGGCAACGTTCACCTTATCGCCGATGGCGCTACGACCACGCTGCCGGGTAGTTGGCCGAAACTTGAATACGAACTTAACACTGTATCTGGGCAAGATAACACGGTGGGTATGCCGATTTATCTGCCGGTGCTGGACCTGATCAACGCGAAATTTGCCGGAGGTGACTACGACGTTAAGTTATATCTCGAGAACCTCCCGGGAACCGAACTGACGATTTACGCCAATTCGGTGACGTGTCCAGATGGCTCAAAAGAATGTTTGATTTCGTGGACCCAGGTGAACATGGAACGTGTCCCGATGGCGGCACCGATGGGTTCTGCATTCATGTTGGCGACGACAGTTCAACCAGCAGGAGCAACCTTTGATCCTCCGGCACGGATCTGCATTCCGAATATGGATATGCCGGTCGGGGAACAAATGGAAATTTATTCGTTTGACCACGATTTGGAAGACTGGGTAGCAATTGGTACGGCCACGGTACAACCCGGCGGGCAAACGATCTGCACGGACCCCGGCTATGGCGTGGTCAAAGCGGGTTGGCACGGATGTGTGCCGCCTCCTCCCCCAAAAAAATGCGTGGGAAGTTGCGATGACGGAAATCCATGTACAAGCGATTCGTGTAAAGACGGGAGCTGCGTTCATACTCCTGCCGACGGTGGCGGATGTGACGATGATGGAAACACATGTACCAACGACGTCTGCAAAGGTGGTTCGTGCACTCACCCGCCAAAAGCGGACGGCACCGCGTGTCACGCGCCGTTAAATGAGTGTCGAGAAGGTGTTTGCCAGGGTGGTTCATGTGGAAACTACAAAGACGCACCGAATGGGAAACCATGTAAAGATGACAACAACGAATGTACGGGTGACCAATGTAAGGATGGCTGGTGTGATCATCCCGACAAACCCAAGGGTACACCGTGCAAAGACGACGGCCAGGAATGTACAAAAGACGAGTGTGACGGCGGCAGTTGTGAACACCCGCCGGTGCCTGATGACCCGCCCAAGAAATGCGGCAAAGAACACCAGATTTGTGGGCCGGCTCATTGTAAGGGGGGGAGCTGTGAGTTCGACGACAAAGCAAAAGAAGGCCAATCTTGTGACCCGCCTGGAGATGGTGAGTTTTGTACTGAACCGGATAAATGTAAGAGCGGTGAATGTAAGGGCGAAAAAATTGAATATTGTAAGGGGGTAACGGGACCGCTTGAATGTCCGGAGGTCAAATTTGACCTACTTGGCTGGTTAAAATTGTTGCTCGATCCCGTTCAAAAAGCGTCCAGCGTCACACCTTGTTCTCTGGAGGTGATTACCAGCGCCTCAGGTGCGGGTAAAGGCGGGGCGACGATTTCAGGACAAAAGACCTTCGAGTGCTGCGAAGCAAAACAAATCAAAAAAGCCGAAAAGCTCAAGTTATCTGGTTCCGGAAGCATTACCGCGAAATTGGAATGTCTGCTGGTCGGAATTCCGGTTCCGAAGATCCTCCAAGGCATTTTGACGATGGGTGTGTTCCTAAATCTTTCCGCGGGCGGGAGCGTATCGCTTAGCTGGGAGAAAGAGGAATGTGCTGGAACCAACGCCGCCTGTATTACCGGCGGTTTGAGTGCGTCCGTTGGTGTTACTGCAAAGGCAGAAATATTTGGAGGCTGGCTTGTGGGTATCTCCGGAGGAGGATCGGCCGGCGCAGGTGCGTCATTGAAATGCTGCCTTGGCGCACCCGGTGAATTGAGCGGCTACTTTGGGAAGTTGGAAGCGTTTTTTACAGTGACGCTCTTCAAGTTCACTTCAGTCAACTGGAAGTGGGTTATTTGGAACGGGATCAACTCAAAAATGCCCATTAATTGCTTCTAAGCAGGACGTCACTGGAGGCAGCAATGAGTTTGCAAAGATTGTTCAATCAGATGATTTGGAAACCCGGAACTCGGGTATCTCTGGCGTGTTTGGTGTTTTGCTGGTCGTCCGTTTTGGTGACGAGTGCGATAGCCCAGGAAGATCCTCCACCCGAAGTTGTGCTGGACGAAAGTTGTCTGGTTAACCTGTTAAATTACTCTGTGCAGGTGAAACCAGATGGCACGTGGGCGTTGCCGTCCATACCGGTCGAGCCCGGTTATTACCGGATTCGGGTTACATGTACCAAAAATGGCGAAACCATTGGCGGTATGTCCGATTTCTTCGAATTATTGGGCGATGGTCCAGTGGATTATGGGAAAATTACCTTCAATGGTGTTGTTCCTCCTCCCAAACTGATCGTGATCGGGCCCACACGGCCCGAATTAACGCAGGAAGGTGAGCAACTCCAGATGGTCACTTTCGGTCTGTTGCCGACCGAAGAATGGGTTGATTTAACCACAAGCGCCCAGGGCACTTTTTATTCGTCCAGCAACTCCGACATTGCGTCCGTCGATCAAAGCGGCGTCGTTACTGCTCATAAGCGTGGAAGTGCGCTGATTCAAGCACGAAACGAGGGGCAGCTCGCTTCTTTTGAAGTCCAGGTGCTCATTGAGGACGACGACGACAAAGACGGAATTCCAACTCCGTATGAACAAATTGCCGGGCTGGATCCGTACGATCCGACGGATGCAACAACCGACCAGGATTTGGATTTGTTGACGGCGCTCGTGGAATACGAACTGGGAACGAACCCATTTTTGACCGATACCGACGGAGACGAACTAACGGACGGAGCCGAGTACCTTACGCATGGGACCAATCCTTTGCAGGGCGATTCGGATACGGATGGCCTCATTGACGGCAAAGAAATTTTTTTGGCGACCGACGCTTTGAACCCGGACACCGACGCGGACGGAATTCTCGACGGGTTGGAAGTGAGTCTGGGTTTGAATCCGAAAATTGCGACGCCTTCAACCCAGGTCAAGGGCAAAGTGGTTTATCCAAATGGTGCCCCCGTTGTGGGGGCTGCCGTCATCATTTACGAAAAAATGGTGACGAATACCAACGAAGACGGCGATTATTTTTTTCCGAAAGTTCCGAAAATCAGCAAAGCTAAGGTTCAATCTTTTGCCCGATTGGTGACCGATGGAGAAATTGCGGAAGCGGCGTCCGCTCAACTCAATGCAGTTGTAGGAGGACTTACCGACCTCGGTACGACCACGTTGAAACCACTGGTTGAAGCGGTTGCCGGAACGGTGAAGAGCCCGTCGGGTAAGGTGGTTGCCGGCGCCAACGTTACCTTGATTGCCGGAGGTGAAGTTCGTTCAACTACCACCAATAACAGCGGCGTTTACTTATTTAAGCAGGTCCCTCCTGGATTCGTTATCTTACAGTCTATCGATCCAAAAACCGGATTACGTGCTCAACAAACAGGAACACTTGTTGAAGAATCCAGCCTTACTGTGAACATTCCGCTTGTGCCGTCCGGCACCATTTTGGGAAAAGTAAAAGACGTCGACGGAGCGACCTTTGTTGGGCCGGAAATTCCGCTTACCTTGTCCGGTCCACTCTCCACCTCCGCTGTCACCGACGTGTTTAGCGAATATCGGTTTGGTTATTTACCGCTTGGCGTTTACACCGTAGAGGCGGTGTCGCCGGACGGAAAACGCGGACGTACGGTTGCAAACTTAAACAGTACGAATCAAGTATTTAAGGCAGATGTCGTTTATTTAGGACGCGGTACCGTGATGGGTACCGTAGAGACCATCACTGGACAAAAAGTCTCCGGAGCACAAGTAACTTTGTTCAGCCAGAGTGTGTTTGGTGGTACAAAAACCGCGATTACCGACGGGAACGGCCTCTTTATGATTGAGGATGTGTTTGTCGGATCCTATCAGCTTTCCGCCTATGATGCGGTGTCGGGATTTGGCGGCTTCCAATCCGGTAACTTAAAGCAGGACGGCGACGTCAACACGCATACGATCACGTTGACTCCGTCGGCTGCATTGACGGGAGTAGTCTTGGAGGCCGACGGAACGACGCCGGTTCCGGGTGCAAAAGTGCAGTTGTCTCCTAGCGGCAAAGCGGCGACCGCTGACAACACGGGAACTTATACCTTCAGTGGTTTGCCGTTGGGCGTATATACCGTCGTTGCGACCAAACCCAGCAATGGCGACAAAGGAAAAACAATTGCCAATGTGGATACCGCTGACGCGGTTACCAATGCTGACGTCCTGTTAACCGGACTGGGCACCGTTCAAGTGACGGTTCAGGATGCAGCCGGCGCTCCCGCGCCCAATGCAAAAGTCACGCTGACAAGCACCACGTCGTTTGGCGGGAATCAGACCATCACCGCTGACGGAAATGGTTTGGCGACCTTCCAAAACGTATTGGCTGGAACGTTTTCGGTTTCGGCGACCAGTGCGAGCACCTTGCTGGGTGGTTCGGTGTCGTCGTCGGTACTTCCGGGAGAGACGACTGCCGTTGTTGTTAAGTTGGAACCGGCGGGCACCATCCAAGGGACGGTGTTTTATTCCGACGGCGTCACGCCGGCAGCCAATGTCAAAGTGAAACTTTCTCCGGTGACTCGTGAATTTAGTACCGGAACCGACGGTAAGTTTGTATTTGAAGGTAATCCCGTTGCAAAAAGCCCATATCTTATCAAGGTATACGATGCTCAAGGGATGTTGCGGGCCGCAAAATTCAATGTTTCTCTCAGCTTCAACGGTCAAGTCGCAACCCACAATCTGACCATGGAAGGCTCGGGTAAAGTGCAAGGAATCGTCACGAATGCTTCAGGTGTCCCCGTTGCCGGTGTTAACTTAACGCTGACCAGCAACATCGAAGGGGCTCCTGCGCGATATGCCACAACCGGCTTATCCGGCCAATATGTAATCGGCAACGTGCCGATGGGAACGTTTTCCATCAAAGCCAACAAAACGTCGCCGATCTTAAACGGAAGTGCGTCGGGTGCCATTTTGTTTGATGGAGATATTGCGGAAGTAAACGTGACGGTCATCGAGAACCAGATACCGCCGCCTCCTCCACCGCCGCCGGGAGCGGCTCCCGGCTCAGCCACACTTGTTACGTTGTACGACGCAAATAACTTTTCTTATCCCGTTAAACAAACCGGTGCGATTGCCGACGGGACACAATCGGTATTTCAGGGCGACAACGCCGACGCGCGAGGGGCCACCCGTTTGGAATTGGTCATCGGTGGCCAGGTAACCACGTACATTGGCCAAGGCGCCACGTTGGAATTGTCGGGGCGACAGGTATCGATTGCCGAGCAGACCATTGGTGGCCTTTCGGTGAGTCGAAAGGTCTATGTGCCGCAGTGGGGATATTTCACGCGGCAGATGGATATCCTCGAAAACACGACGGGACAGTCCATTTCGGTTAAGGTGAACAACAACACAACCTATCGTAACCGTACGCAGGTGCTCAATGGCTTTACGTTCACCTTTGGAATGGGCGTTACGCTGACTACCAATAACGACAATCTCGTGCAACCAACCGACACGTGGATGGTTTTAGACGACAATGTCGATGAGGACGCTTTTCTAGTGAACAACAACCTGCCGGCCACTGCACATGTGCTGCAAGGGCCGGGAGGCAATGTGTCGTTGGCTTCGGCCCAACAGATACCGAATTATACCGCAGAGGGGCGTACACGGCTGGAGTCGTCCTTTGGAACCATCGTGATTCCGCCCGGTGAACGGGTGATCTTTTTGCACTTCGTAACACAACAGACAACGCGAGCTGCGGCCGAAGCATCTGCGAAACGCCTTGTGCAACTGCCGCCGGAGGCGTTATGGGGTCTCACTGCCGACGAAATGACGGATATTGTGAACTTTGTGATTCCGGCAGACGGTATGAGCAATCTGGAGCCGTTGGAGCCGCTGGATGGCAAAATCGACGGTGACACGTTGGAAGCGGACTTAACGACGGCAGTCGGTGGCGCGCCGGTAACTTTCCAAAGCACAAACTTATTGTTTGGCCGTACTTATTCCACTATCAGCAACGCAGACGGTGAGTTTAAGTTCCATTCATCGTTCAACACCGCGGGGTCATCGTTGGCTGTTCCCCGTACCCAATACAAGGTGGTTGGGACACATCCCCTTGCAGGTGTGAAATCACCAGAGATCTTTGGAGAATTCTTCTTTCCCGACGATGTGTCGTCCAATGTAACGATCGCCTTTTTGGGCACGGGAATTGTCACCGGTGTGGTGTCGCGACCTGACAACACCGTCGTAAGCACCGGCACGGTAACGGCGACCGTCTCCTCGATGGGCAATAGTGTGAAGGTGAACATCGGTCCTGACGGAAGTTATACGATTTTTGGACTAAAGCCCGGTCTAGCTACCCTGGTTGCGACGATGCCGGTTCCAAACGGTACCGGACTTTCCGGTGTTACGTCGGCCACGATTGTCGACGGGCAAATTACGACCGCAAACATTGTTATTGAGGATGCAGGAACGATCTTGGGAACCGTTTTTCAAGGCAGTATCGCAACCCCCAACGTAACTGTTAAGTTAACCGGACAAGGCAACTTTAGTCGCACAACCAAAACCGATACCGGTGGCGCATATGTGTTTATTGACACGCCGCAAGGTGAGTTTACGGTGACCGCATGGGAGCCGAAAACCAATATTCCTGTGTCCGAAACCGTGGAAGTCACCGATTCTTTACCGATTGAGCAGAATCTCCAGTTGACCGGTTTAAGTGTTGTTGCGGTTACGGCGACGTTCCCGGGTGGCGTTCCCGCCCAGGGGGCGCCGGTACAGATTCAGAAAACCCCGGTGGGCAACTTCTTTGTGGGGGCCGGTACCACCAACGCATTGGGCAAAATCAACGTTGGAGATGTTCCGGAAGGCGCGTTTATCGTTCGGGTGTTTCATCCGTCCAACCCGGCCATTTTTGTTGATCAGGCGGGAATTGCCAACGGTCACGGTGCTATTCAGGCTATTTCCGTGATCGTACCTATAGACGACCCGCCGACAGTCACCTTGACCGCACCACAGAATGGTCTGCAGGTTGTTGAGGGTACTTTGTTGACGTTTGGCGCGACCGCTTCGGACGACATCGGCATTCAACGGGTTGAGTTTTTGGCAAATGGACTGGTTGTTGCAACCGACTACTCGGCACCTTATTCGGCGGCTGTTCCGGCCCCGAAACCGCAGAGTGGAGATTCTTTACTTGTTCTTGCTCGCGCTGTGGACAACGGAAATCAGACCACACTTTCGGACGGCGTTGTGGTTTCGGTATTGCCCGATACAACACCACCAAGTGTGAATATCACCTCGCCGGCAAATGGCGCTTCATTTGTTGAGGGCAAAAGTTTCACCATTTCAGCGAATGCTTCAGACAATGTGGGTATTGCCAAAGTCGACATTTTGGCAAACGATGCATTGGTTATCTCTGATACCTCTCCGCCATATTCCGCTTTGTTTACGATTCCGCAGGATTACACCGGCGGATCAAACAATCCGTTGTCCTTGAAGGCGATTAGCTACGACAAAGCAGGAAATACGACGACCAGTACCGTTACGGTCACAGTCACTCCTGATTTGCCGCCAACAATTCAATTGACTCAGGCTCCTCCAAGCGGTTCATCGATTATTGAGGGTCAAAAAGCGCTCTTTTCGGCCACTGCCAATGACGACATCGGTCTGAGTGTGAGCCTTGTCGTTGGCGGCGTGACACAACAAACCCGGTTTCAGCCGCCGTTCGATTTTCAGTGGACCGCGCCGCAGGCCGAAAGCCTCTCCGGACCCGTCCAGATTCTGCTGCGAGCCAATGATACCAAAGGGCAGACCGCCGAAACTGCCGTCACGACTTTGACTGTGGTCAATGACCAACCTCCGCAGGTTGCTGTTACTTCGCCCGTTCAGGGTTCAAATCTTCTCGAAGGTTCCACCGTGACGCTCAGTGCGACAGCCAGTGACGACGTTCAGGTCGCACAGGTGGAGTTCTTTCTTGATGGTAACTTAGTTGCAACCGATGGAGCCGCGCCGTTTGGTACCCAGGTCCAGGTTCCGGCCGGCGAAGACGGAAGTGCCATTGAAATCAAGGCAGTTGCTGCCGATTCCATCGGTCAAAAGTCCACGGCCACCATCACCGCCAATCGGATTGATGACAATGACGCGCCCGGCGTTGTCGATATTGTCGCGCCAAACGGCGGGGCAACCATCACATTGACCCCGTCGGACGTTGTGTTTGTGATCGATGCTTCCCAATCTGCAGCCGCGAATTCCGGACAAGACGTCGACAACGATGGCGAGATGGACAGCTTGTACAAAGTCTCCTTGTTTGCCGCAAAAGAGTTGTTGAGCGTTTTGACCCCAAATGCTGCAAAAGTGGCGGTTATCGAAATGCGGAGTGGGTTTACCATGAAACAAACGCTGACCGGCGATTTTGTTCTGGTGCAAAATGCCCTCGATAACTTGTTGACTAAGACACCGTCTGGTTCTGTTAACTTTGGAGGTTCACTGCAGGCGGCTATCGAACAACTTGGCGGTACTTTCGCACGTCGAGCCTCGACTCCGCTTACGATTCTTTTTACACCGGGCGGTGGTTCTTATCCGACGACCCAGGCAAACTCCGCTGCCGCAGGTGGGGTCATTGTGAGCAGTATCGTCGTTGGACCCGGCTCCACAACTGTTGTAAATCAATTGGCGACGGCAACGGGTGGTCAAGTGCTCCAAATCTCCACACCGGCCGATGTTGCCGATGTACTGGCTGATACCTCCGCGTTCGGTCTCCACATATTGGGTGTCAACGTCGACGCCGAAGACGATGTTGCGGTGGCATCGGTGACGATTACCGTCACGTCGTCGAATGGCGCGGTGAACCAATCCATTGTGGACACAACTCCTCCCTATACGGCTGGTTTTGCGTTAGGCGAATTGACCCAACTCACCAATCTGACGATTGTCGCCACAGCTCAAGACTTTGGCGGCAACCAAAGTACCTCCGATGCAGTACAAATTGTGGGTCAACCACAACTGCCCCAGCCGTTATTGGTTTCACTCAGTCCACTCGTCGGTACACCTGGCGACACAGTGACCATTGGCGGAAGGTATTTCAGTCCTACAACCGGTAACAATGTTGTGTCATTTAATGGCACGATCGCAGATGTCACGTCCGGCAACAAATTCGGACTCAAAGTGGATGTGCCGACCGGAGGTACGTCCGGTCCCGTTACCGTAACGGCCGAAGGTGTCGTTTCCAATGCCATTCTGTTTGATTACGACACAGACGACGATGGATTGATCGATGAGTTGGAGATCACCTTCGGCACAAACGTCAACGACCCGGACACGGATGACGACGGTCTCAAGGATGGAGCCGAGGTGAATACCTATGGCAGCAATCCGGTCGCGTTTGATACCGATGCCGATGGGTTGGGAGATGGTTGGGAGGTTCTGTGGGGCTTTAATCCCATCGTTGGGGGTGATGGTGTGGCGGATCCCGACAACGATACCCTTACCAACATTGGCGAACAGGGTGCGTTAACCGATCCGTTTGACGCCGATAGCGACAACGACACTCTCAGTGACGGCGCGGAAATATTGCTGCATGGAACCAGCCCGCATCTGGTGGATACCGACGAAGACGGGTTAACCGATCCCTTTGAGGTGTTATACGGATTTGATCCGACCACGCCGGGAGAAGAGACTCAGGATCCGGATTTGGACACCCTCACCAATCTTTCGGAGCAGACACTCGGTACTCATCCCAAAAATGCCGATACCGACGGTGATGGTTTAAATGATGGCTCGGAAGTAAACACATTTACCACCAATCCCAAGTTGGCCGACACCGATTCGGATGGATTGTCCGATGGAGTCGAAGTCAATTCCCTGGGTACCGATCCCAAGAAAACCGACACCGATGGCGATGGATTGGGCGATGGGTTGGAAGTCAATACTTATCTTACCAATCCGCTCAGCAACGACACCGATACAGACGGCTTGGCCGACGGATCCGAAGTATCGATTTATTTAACCGGACCCACCCTTGCCGACACCGATCTCGACGGCCTCTTGGACGGCACGGAAGTCAATACCTGGGGCACGAGCCCGCTGGTTGTTGATTCCGACGGTGACGGGTTCAGCGACGGGGACGAGGTCAACACCTACGGATCGGATCCAAATGTTCCTGATGTGTGTAAAGTGGCCGACAACGACGTGTTGATCGATTTCCCGGGTCCATATTGTTGTCTTGAAACCGAATATGACCAGGACTTTGTTTACGGGACCACCGTCGGCTACAGCTTTGCCGGAACATCGACGACTACCAAGTGGCAGGTTCGGACCTCCGGCAAGTTCCATGATGGCCCCGGGGCGCTGTACTACGGCAATACCGCAACCAATAACTTCAACAGTGGAATCACGAGCGGAACCGCGACCAGCCCAACGTTGCATGTCCCGATGCGTGACGATGTGACGCTGACGTTTTGGTTAAACATGTTGACGGATTCCGGTGGGACCACCGATTTGCTTACCGTTGCGGTAAAGCAAGGGAATACCACGTCAACGGTGTGGACCAAAGCCAACTACACGACGTTTGGTCAGTGGAAAAAACAAACCATTGACCTGAGTTTCTATCAAGGTCAGATGATTCAATTGGTATGGTCTTTCGATTCCGTTACCGGAACCAACAACACCGGCGAAGGTGTCTACGTTGACGATATTACGTTGTCGGCGCCTTGTCCGCCGCCGCCTTGTTCGGAAGAAACCGAATGCGATGACGGCGACGCTTGCACAACAGATACCTGCAATGGAGAGGCGGGTTGTTCCCACACTCCGGTCACCTGTAATGACAACAATGGTTGTACAGACGACAGTTGTAATCCTGCTTCCGGGTGTGTGTTTGTGAACAACACAAAACCCTGTACCGACAACAACGCCTGTACGGTTGGGGATATGTGTATCTCCGGAATATGTTTGGCGTTGCCGATGCCGCCTTGTAACGACAACAACGTGTGCACAACCGACAGTTGTAATCCTGCCACCGGTTGTGTGTTTGTGAACAACACCGAGCCCTGTACCGACGGCAGTGCCTGTACGCAGAACGACACTTGTACGGCCGGGAGTTGTGTTGGCGAAGCCATTACATGTAATGACGGCAGCTTTTGTACCAACGATACCTGTGCACCGGCCACCGGTTGTGTCTTCACTGCCATTTCATGCAGCGACGGCAACGCCTGTAACGGCTTAGAAACCTGCGATCCTCAATCCGGATGTGCGGCGGGCGTAGCACCCAACTGCAACGACAGCAACGCTTGTACGACCGATAGTTGTAATCCCGCAACCGGTTGTGTTTTTACTGCGGTCAACTGCAACGACGGCAATGCCTGTACTGCGGATACGTGCGCTCCGGCTGTGGGATGTGTCAATACCGCAATCAACTGCAATGACAACAATGCCTGCACCACAGACAGTTGTAATACCGCAACGGGTTGCAGCAATACTGCCATCAATTGTAACGACAACAACGTTTGTACCACGGATAGTTGCGCACCGGCTCTCGGTTGTGTCAACGTGGCCATCAATTGTAATGACAACAACGTGTGTACCAACGACAGTTGTGATCCGGTCATCGGGTGCGTATTTGTCAACAACACCGCAACGTGTACGGACAACAACGCTTGTACACAAAATGACGGCTGTTTGAATGGCACCTGCGCCGGTACATCGGTCAACTGCAACGACAACAATGTCTGCACCAATGACAGTTGTCATCCCGTTTCGGGGTGCATCAACACGCCGATTAGTTGCAACGACAACAATGCGTGCACCGCAGATGCCTGCGATCCCATCACGGGTTGTTCAAACACGCCAATCAACTGCAATGACAGCAACGCTTGTACGACCGATAGCTGTAGTCCCTTGGTTGGCTGTATCAACACTGCGGTAGACTGCAACGACAGCAACGCTTGCACCACCGATTCTTGTTCACCCGCTTCGGGGTGCATCAACAACGCCATTGTGTGTACCGATAACAACGCCTGCACGACCGATAGCTGCGATCCTCAATCGGGATGTACCAGTACTCCGCTTAACTGCGATGACGGCAATGCGTGCACTGCCGATAGTTGTAATCCACAAACAGGATGTATCAATGGTCCCATCAATTGTGACGACAACAACCCGTGTACAAATGACAGTTGTAATCCTGCTACGGGATGCGTTTATGTTAACAATACGGTGACCTGTGATGACAACAACGCCTGCACCAGCGGGGATGTCTGCGGAAATGGTATTTGTGTGCCGGGTACACCTATCGTCTGTAATGACAACAATGGTTGTACCGACAATACCTGCGAGCCGACGTCTGGTTGTGTTTTTATACCCAATACAAAGCCCTGCAACGACAGCAATGCCTGTACGAGTGGTGACAATTGTAATAACGGCGCCTGCATCGGGGCTCCGATTGTGTGTAATGACAACAACGGCTGTACAAATGATAGCTGCAATCCGGCTTCGGGGTGTGTTTTTGGCCCGAATACGGCGGCATGTAACGACGGCAATGCTTGTACGAATGGTGATGTATGCGCCAATTCTGTCTGCGTCGGCGTGCCCATTGTGTGTAACGACAACAATGGGTGTACCGATGATACCTGTAATCCTGCCACCGGCTGTATATTTGCGGCCAACACCGCGGCGTGTAATGACGGCCAACAGTGTACCAGTCCCGACGTCTGCGCCAATGGGGCTTGTGTGGGGCAACCCCTCAATTGTAGCGACGGAGACCCCTGTACGCTGGACTCCTGCATTGAAGGCATCGGTTGTGTTCACGACTTGATGGACTGTAACGATCAGGATTCCTGCACCGATGATGCATGTGACGCCGGAGTCTGTACACACCTTCCTAAGTTAACGCCGGAGACCCAACCTGTGTTTTATGACGAACCGTTTAGCACAGGCAGCAATGGTGGATTTGCTTTTGGGTTTAGTAATCCGTCATCAAAATGGCAGATCTATAGCGGTGGGAAATTCACTTCTTCTCCCGCGGCGTTGTATTACGGCAACCCTGCGCAAGGAAATTTCGACAACGGCAATTCCAATGGTGTTGCAACCACACCGTCGGTTTCGCTCCCCGATTCGAATGGCACGGTCCTGCGATTCAACGTGTATATGGACACGGAAGAATCGGACAATTTTGACATCTTGGCGGTATTCGTAGTGAATTCGTCGGGAACACATTTGATTTGGTCGAAGTCGGCATATACCAGTGGCGGACCAATGAAGGCGTGGCGTAGTCAAACGGTAAACCTTGACTCATTTAAGGGCCAGTCGGTTCAATTTAAGTTCCAATTTGCCACCAACGATGCTTTCGATAATACCGGGGAGGGTGTTTATATTGACGACATCAAGGTGGAAGTACCGTGTCTGACCATTGATACAGATAATGACGGTTTGGCCGATGTCTGGGAGATGTTTTATGGGACCGGTATTACCAATCCGGACACGGACGGGGACTTACTCCTGGACGGATGGGAAGTCGATTATGGTTTTGATCCCACCACACCCGGTGAGGGTTTGGTGGATTCAGACAATGACCTGCTCGTCAATGTGGACGAACAAACCTGGGGAACTCATCCGTTGGACGCCGATAGTGATGACGATGGGTTGGAAGATGGGTTGGAAGTGTTTATCAGCCTCACAAACCCACTGGATGCCGATACGGATGGAGACGGTCTGACCGACGGTGACGAAACCGATGCGTATGGTACCGATCCAAACGACGTCGACACGGACAATGGTGGGCGCACCGACGGTCAGGAAGTGCTTCAGGACGGAACCGATCCGCTTGATCCAGACGATGATGCGTCGTGTGGCGACAGTATTTGCCAAACAACCGAAAGCTGTACTTCTTGTCCAGCGGATTGTGGTTCGTGCGAAAGTTGTGTCGATCCGGTGTGCGCCGGTGATCCCAGCCGGACGTTGTTTGCCGGGACCCAGACCACTTCTGCATGCAGTGTGTTCGACGGCGATCCGGCATCCTGTGAAACGGCGTTCCACGAAGGAAGCAAAGGTATTGCATCGTGTTATTACGATTCCGCAAACGACAAATGTTTGGGGTGTGGGCCATTCCACGCCAACAACGGTGATTGCATCAATACGTGTCAGGTCGACGGCCCTGTTTGTGCCGGAAACCCGAGTCGGACGTTCTATACCGGTGGACCTTATTGGGCCGCGTGTCACCTGTTTGATGGGGACGAGGCCGGATGTGCAACGGCATTCCATCATGGACAAGCCGGTGGGGTTTGGTCCTGTTATTATGACTCGGGTGTGTGTAACGGGTGCGGGTATGAAAATGCCCTCGCGGGTCTGTGCACAAACGAATGTGCCGTTACGCCACTATGCGAGGATCCCCAACGCACAACCTTTGCCGGCACCTCGGGTGAAGCTTCCTGCGCGGCCTTCAACGGTAACTTAGCTGGATGTCAGGCGGCTTATGTGACCGAGAATTTCCCGGCTGATCCGAAAGGCAAACCGGTAACGTTGTCGTGCTGGTACAATTCCGGAACGGGTAGTTGTAAGTCATGTACGCCGACTTCGGAAGCGGCGGGACAATGTGCCAATTCCTGCGGTCTTGTTTGCCTGCCGTAATCCTTTCCTTGCCCCAACCAACGCCGTTCACTGCGGGTCTTTGTTGTTAATCCGCAATCCGCCCCACCGGCTTGTGTCCGCCCACCCGAACTCGTAACCGGTATGACGGGTGCATCCGAAGACCGGTGAGAAACCCTTCTTTGCTGGGAGATCAGGAAAACGTCACCGGTTTTGTGATCTTGCCGCGGGAATAGTGAAAAAAAGTCTTTCTTTTGCCACATTTCCCGCGGGGAAGTTGGGTCAGTTGCATCATTTTGATAGGATTTGTTCCCGGGAGATCGGGAGAAAACTCATTGGCGCCCACTTCTCTTGTCGAAAAGTTGAAAAAACGTGGGCTTTTTTTCAATATTCCGCGCGGAAGGCCTGTCTTGATTCCGGTTTATTTGCGTTGACATCCTCTGAGTTTGTGAAAAAATAGCTGAACGAACTTGGACGGATGCTTTTGTCCCCGCTGCCCCCAAAAAAACCTGCGCCATATTCCCGATATGACTCGGTTTTCTTCCGGGCATCGGGGCCAAAATCCCCGCGTCCAAGTCCGTCCCCATAATTTTTCACAAACTCTCTGAGTTTGTGAAAAAATATGGACGTGACCCAAGTCAGCCGATTTTGCGCCCCATTGGCTTTGAAAAAGTTGAGTAATATCGGGCATATTGCGAA
>JABWCM010000390.1 GCA_013360285.1 Myxococcales bacterium | reverse complement strand
GGTCGTAGTAAAGTGGATCGTCTATTTAAGGTTTTGTTCAACAATCAGGGGCAAGTATACGAAGTATATGTCCGCCACGTGGCTCATTCCGATCTTGCTGGGTTTGTCGAGATTTCCGAGTTTGTGTTTGGGGAGAAAACACAGATTGTTGTTGATCCCGCCGAGGAGCGCCTGAAATCGGAGTTTTCCGGGGTGACACGTAGTCTCATTCCATTTCACCAGGTCATTCGTATTGATCAGGTTGAAAAGTCCGGAACCCCGGGAATTCAGAAAGAAACCCAGCGTCCGGTTACCCTTCTTACGCTGCCCAATCCGCCGAAGTCGTAATCGGTGGTGTGTCGACTAGGTGGCTGATGTTTTTTAAGGGAATTTTTGGCCAGCCGGATTTGAGCCGGATCGTCCGGAAAAATCCTGAGGCGTATCGGGAATATGTCGCAGGGATTTTTGCGGACGAGACGGGCAGGGGCGGCCAGGACAAAAATTTCATCTAAAAACACCAGCCACCTAGGGCGCTTTGATGATCACGTCGGTAATATAAACCCGGTTGTCTTTGTCTAGGTGTTTGGCGTCGCCTTTGGGTACGGCTCGCGACGGTTTCCCGTCGGCTTCGGCTTGTTCGTTCCACATGCCAAGAACGACGCGGTATGTTCCCGGTTTTTTATCGCTGCCAATCCGGATCTGATGTCGGTCGCGGACAAAATCACCGGGTGTCCATTCCGGAATCGGATAGGTGCCGAGTGCCGGGACGTGATCGGCGTTGATCTGCGATCCTTTTGGGCCTAAAAGATGTACAAAGAGACGCCATCCGGGCTCCGGTTTTTTTAGCACTTCAAAATGGTAAACCAATTCAACACTTCCACCGACGGTGCCCACCACTTTGGGTGTGTCGTACCCGATTAGTTTTGCAAAATCGTTAAACGTCACGTCCATCGGATTGGACGGAGCCGAGGGTTTTTTGCTGACGTACCAGCTTTTGCGGAAGTTGTCTTGCGCTGAATACCGGGCATTGACTGCCGCTTTCCAATCCAACATTTCGCCGGCGAATGCGTTGAGTTGTTCTTTGCTGTGTAATTTTTTGCCGATGTTGGTGCGTTCGTCGGGATCGGTTGTCAGATCAAAAACCTCGGTACTGCCGGCGCGATAGTGGTATAGAACTTTGGTGTGACCGCTTCGCATTCCAAGACATCGATCATTGTACCAACAGGAAAAATATAGTTTTTCATGGCCGGCAGTAGAAAACAGGCTTTTTCCCGGCAAATCCCCACCTTTGACGTGGTACCCCAATAGTTCCAGTACAGTAGGCATTACATCCACGTTCTGGCGCAACCCGGAGACAACATGCCGTTGCGGAATTTCGGCGCCGTATAGAATAAATGGAATCTTGAGTCCTTCTTCCCAAATGACGTTGTCGTGTTGGTATCGGCCGTGTTCACCGAACCCCTCGCCGTGGTCTCCGAGAATAACAAAAATGGTATTTTCGGTAAGTTTACGTTTGTCAAATGCTTCCATCACTTTAGATACAAACCGGTCTGTATATCGCAGTGTGTTTAGATAGGCATTGAGTTCGGCTTCGTCGGTGTACTTTTTCGGCTCAAATCCTTCAGGAACACCGTAATCGTGGTGTGACGTGAGAGTAAGATAAGCAAGAAAAAATGGCTCTTTTTGTTTGTCGACCCATTCCAGGCTGGGCTCCAGCATAATATCGTCTTCAAAACCAAAATAACTGCTTTCGTCAAATCCTTCACGCGCCAACGTTTCTTTGCCGGCAAACGTCTCAAATCCAAAGTTTTTGACGAGTTGTTCTCGGCCCTCATATCCTTCGCGCGCGGGCTGGAAAAACGCGGTGGCATATCCCTGTTCCTCAAGAAGACTGGCGAGGCAGGCGGTCGGCAATGCGCCGGAGCGTGCTTCGTCGATCGGTGTTTCGATTTTGGGGTATAACCCGCAATGAATCGAAACCAATGCTTTGCTCGTGTGCGGAACAACCGTGTACGCATCCTCGACCAATGTCCCTTTTTTTGCCAACTCGGCAAGAAACGGAGTGGTGTCCAACGTAGGCTGGTACGGAGTGACAGACTTGGCGCGCATCGACTCCATGACGATAAACACGACGTTGTGGCGTTTGAGTTTTTCCGTTGGTGTCAACGTGATCGGATCCAACGGCAGAATGTCCGGCCCAAACCGCTCCGGCGTTTCCGCGGCAAAGGCTTCAATGGCATCTGTTCCAATGTCCACAAAAACGTTGTCTTCCAGAGGACGAAGGGTTCCTTCCAGCGGCTCGGACGGAACAAACGCAGCCAGAGTTGTGATGCCCACCTGCGCCCCGAAAAATGCTGCGAGACGCGGGTTTCGCCAGTCCCTTCTCGTATACTGAACCGCGGGCGTACGTTTCAGCCGGCTCCAGCGAATGACGGCGACAGGTGTCAGATTGACCGCGGTCAGTCCGATGAATGCCAAAAGCGCTCCCAGTGGGGCTTCGCTTTTGACGACATCCCGCAGTTCGGAGAAGTTCGTAACGGTGTACTGAATCAGATACCAATCGAGTTCCGAACCGGTTGCAAGAAAAAATCCATGGTCCAAAACCGCTACAAACATGAGCACGAGAGTGGTGATGTGGGCGACGGTTAACGTGACGGTTCGTGGCCAGCGGTACATGGGATGCAATACAAGTAACCAGAAGAGTCCGAAGGCACCGGAAAATGCGATGTCCGGCGCGGTTGTCCACCACAGTTTTGCAAGACCTGGTACGCCTTCGAGTTTGATTAACTTACCTATCTTCAGACCGACGGTAAGCGCAAACAGCGGAAGTACCAACAACATGACGTGAACGGTGGTGCGTAGGCTCGGCGGTGCAAGCCAGTGGCCGAGCCCAGTGGGTGTGCGCATTCGATTGGGGGCCGACGGTTCGGCGTGGGATTGGGTGGTCGTCATAGTCAAAGGGGTTGGCGCAAAAAACGCGCCGTCCGGAATTTCCAGGGGACCTAACACGACGCAGGCGGGACGGCAATAGTCCGACCCTGCCGGGGTCGGAGTTTTTTGCGTTTTAGAGCCCGTTTTTGGGGTGCTGCGGCGGGAGAATTTATCAAAATGATCGGGAGCGAGCAGTGAGAGGGTCCGCGGAAATAGATAAGTGAACCCTGTTCGGCTAATTTAGGCTGCCTTGGCCAGTCCCGTCCTTGCGGAATATTCCCGATATTCCGAGGATTTTGGTCCCGATGCACGGAAAAAACCGAGTCATATCGGGAATATGGCGCAGGTTTTTTTCGGGGCACCGGGAACAAAAGCATCCGTCCAAGTTCGTTCAGCTATTTTTTGTCATAGCAAAGTCAACCCCTAATTTAAGGCCAAAATCGGCTCATGATGGGGTCCATTTCTCG
>JABWCM010000137.1 GCA_013360285.1 Myxococcales bacterium | reverse complement strand
CCTGCGCAATATTCCCGATATTACTCGGTTTTCTTCCGGGCATCGGGACCAAAATCCTCGCGTCCAAGTCCGTCCCCATATTTTTTCACAAACTCAGAGTTTGCCGCCGTTTCGGCGACATCGGTGCGAACTTTTGAGAGGGTGTTTAGACCTCTAAACACTCTCTAAGATAAGGTCCGGTGTCACGACACAATGCCGACAGCTTTGTGAAACAATCGAGTTCGCCCAAACAAGCGATTTCAATACCTGAACGGAGCTTTGAACCGTCGATCCACTACCAATGACCGCCCACGGTCCTATCGTCACACCTTGTCCAAGGCGTACATCGTTTCCAATAAAATAGGGAGGGATTAGTCGAATCGAAGCCAGTTGTTCTGCGGCAGGCCTGCGGTGTGATTGATGGTTCAATCCGTTGGCTGTTGAGAAGTCGTATGTCCATTTTTCTGCGGTAATCCAATGCGACACAAGCTCTGGCTGGTGCATGATATCGAAGTGCGTGGTAAGATAAGACATCGGTGTGCCGATGTCGGACCAGTAGTCTGTGGATAGATGAGCAGCTATGCGATGACCCGCTCCCAGCATTGGCCAGAACCCGTCCTGCTTTAGGCAAGACGGTCCACGAAACGGAAGTATGTCCAGGAGCGCATCTGTAGCGATAAGGGCGCCGGTGTAAATCCCGTACTGGAGATGAGGTTGTGCATGTGGAAATCCGTCAATAACCCGCACTAATCCTTCCGAATCCCACCCCACTTTGTGCAACGACTGAGGGAGTTCGGGGCGTTGAACGACAATCAGCGTCAAGTCGGCTCCCATCTTTTGATGGGTCTCGTACGCAGCATTCATATCTGTGGCAAAAAGTACGTCGCCATTGAGTATCAGAAACGCGGGTTTGGTGGAGATCCTTGACGATAGATGTCGCACTCCGCCGCCGGTGCCCAACAGTTCTTCGTTGTCACGGAATATCGCTAAATTAGGTTGTTGAGTGTCCTGGAACCACTTGGGTGAATTTACATACTCGTAGAGGACATCGGCGGAGTGCCAGGCGTTTGCGACCACCCATTGTATGCCCTGACTCGTCAGCCACTGGACTTGTCTGGCGAGCAGCGGCTTGTCGAAAATGGGCATCATCGGCTTGGGTAACTTACTGGTGAGTGGTCTGAGTCTTGTGCCAAGTCCGGCTGCTAAGATAATCGCGTCCATTCTAAAGAATATCCTTTGGCATCATCACCTTGGTTGTTTACAAATCAGCCGGTGTATCGTTCTGAAACATCCAAGCTTGCGGTCGTCTGGGGTACATCGGCTGACCTCCAACCATCCCATGTCGCATGGTTGATGGAGGTTCCGAAAAAAAGCCGAGTTTGAAACGATTTTCCATGTACATAGCAGTGTTCTAGGTGGCTGGTGTTTTTGAGGGGTTTTCACGACCCAGCCGAATTTGCGTCGGATCGTCCGGAAAAATCCTGAGGAATATCGGGAATATGCCGCAGGGATTTTTACGGACGAGACGGCCAGGGCGTGGAAATCATCTAAAAACACCAGCCACCTAGGTGTGTGGTGTTTTTGAGGGGTTTTCACGACCCAGCCGAATTTGCGCCGGATCGTCCGGAAAAATCCTGAGGAATATCGGGAATATGCCGCAGGGATTTTTACGGACGAGACGGGCAAAGGCGGCCAGGCGTGGAAATCATCTAAAAACACCACACACCTAGTTCGCTTGACAATCGGCCGCCGTTTTCATACCGTCAACTCGTTTTTTGGAGCGCTTTGGCTCTCGCGAATAAAAACGTTTAATAACGAGTGGTTGTAGGTGAATGGGCATTCAGTTTACGCCTGAAATAGAGGCTCAATTTAAGTCACTGCTGCCGCGGTACCCTAACAAACTGGCGGCGCTGATTCCAACGCTTTATCTCGCACAGGAGCAATTCGGTTACCTTCGGCCGGAAGTGATGGAGTATGTTGCGCAACGTCTCGATTTGCCGGCGTCGCAGGTGCTCAACACCGCCACTTTTTATACGATGCTCCACAAAAAACCTGTTGGGCGATATCATATTGAAGTGTGCACGAACGTGTCATGTTATTTACGCGGATGCGATGACGTTTTGGAGGCGCTTCAAAAGAAACTGTCCATCGAATGTGGCGAAACAACCGCAGATGGTCTTTTTACGTTAGATGAAGTGCAGTGTTTAGCCGCGTGCGGTACCGCACCCGTAATGTGTGTCAACAGGATCTACCGAGAGAACTTGACACCCGATGAAGCAGTGAAAATTGTCGACGGACTGAATAAATCGACAAAGCCCTGAGAGGGTGTTCCATAAAGCTGAAGTATCCCCAAAAGGGGCTCTGTGGGTCCTTTTGTGCTCCTACCGGTGCTCAACGGTTCGGGGGCTATCCTACGCGCGGATTTGGTCCGCGCGGCCGGAATCTGCCGGCGTTTGTGCTGTCTCGCTGCGAATCCTGGTGAGAAATCCGGGCTAGTAACACAAGCCCCCGAGGGCTAATGGATATCCATCACATGGCAACAAATGTACTGCTGCGTGACCCGTCGATAGATTGGACCAACCTTGACAATCACAGAAAAGCGGGTGGTTTTGAGGCGGTGAAGAAAGCGTTTTCGATGGACGCGGACGAGATAATTAACGAAACCAAGCGTTCAAATTTGCGTGGCCGAGGTGGTGCAGGCTTTCCGACTGGCGTGAAGTGGGGATTCGTTCCGAAACAAAGCGAAAAACCTAAATATCTTGCGGTCAATGCGGATGAGGGGGAACCGGGCACGTTCAAAGACCGATACTGGTTAAGGAAAGACCCATACCCCCTTATTGAAGGGTGTATCATTTGTGCCTACGCGCTTGGGATCAATACGACATACATTTATATCCGCGGCGAATTTCTCGAAGAAATTCGCATTGTGGAGAAATGCATCGAGCAGTGTCGCCGGGCAGGGCTGCTTGGAAAAAACATTCTTGGCAGTGGATTTGATATGGAATGCTGGGTTCATCCCGGCGCCGGAGCCTATATCTGCGGCGAAGAAACGGCGATGTTGTCCTCGCTGGAAGGCAAAGCGGGCCAACCCAAATTGAAACCTCCGTTTCCTGCGGTAGAGGGGCTGTTTCGTTGTCCCACGGTTGTGAACAACGTCGAGACCCTTGTGTGCATCCCCTTGATCATTCAGAACGGTGGCAAATGGTTTGCGGACCTTGGTACGGACCGAAATGGGGGGCCCAAAGTGTTTGGCGTGAGTGGACACGTAAAACGCCCCGGTCTTTATGAATTCCCTCTTGGCGTCAACTTGAAGGACGTGATCTACAAACACTGTGGCGGAATTTTGAATGACCGCAAGTTAAAGGCGGTTATTCCGGGCGGTTCGTCGTGCCCTGTTTTGACTCCGGACGAAATTGATATTCCCGCTGATTTTGACTCGTTCAAAGTGGTCGGGTCGATGTTGGGGACAGCGGGGGTTATCGTAATTGCCGAACCCACACCGCTGATTGAGGTTCTATTGCGGATCGCGCGATTCTATGCGCATGAATCATGTGGCCAGTGTACTCCGTGTCGAGAGGGTACGGGATGGATGGTTCGGATACTTGAAAACATTAGAAAGGGCCTGGCAACAAAAAAAGAAATCGGACTATTGATGGACGCGGCGACAAAAATTGAAGGGAATACGATTTGTGCGTTGGGAGACGCTGCCGCGTGGCCAGTAAAGAGCTTTCTTCAGAAATTTCCAGACGAGTTCTCTCGCTACTTAGTCGACGCCGCATAGGTCGGATTTTTGGGGAAATCCCGGGAGGGAAAAGAGTTCATTCATGGAGCAAGTCATTTTTTGGATACTTGCGATCGGTACTGTGGCTTCATCTGTCGCAGTGATCGTTCCGCCCATGGGGCGGAACCCCGTGCACGGTGCGTTGTCACTGGTCGTTGCGTTTTTCTTTCTTGCTGGGCTCTACGTCATGCTTGTTGCACACCTCGTAGCGGTTTTGCAGGTTCTTATCTACGCCGGCGCCATCGTTGTCTTGTTTCTGTTCGTTATTATGTTACTCAATATCCAATCTGAGGATCTGGGACATCCGAGGCCAACCATCAGCAAGTTGATAGGGGTTATTGCGGTCGGGTTTGTGTCGATCGTTCTGATTGGATTTATTCTCAAGGACAAAGGGATGGCCGAACCTCCCGTTGGGTTGCCGTCGGACAGTACTTTTGGAACGGTGAAAACGGTTGGTAACTTACTGTACACTAGCTACATTGTTCCGTTTGAATTGACAAGCATTCTCCTGCTGGTTGCAGTGATTGGCGCCGTTATCATGGCAAAGCGGAGGCTTTAACATATGTCTGGTATTCCGCTGAGTTGGTGGCTGACGCTCGGAACCGTTTTGTTCGGTGTTGGAACCATCGGAGTGCTCACACGCCGCAATGCACTGGTAGTGTTCATGAGCATTGAGCTTATGTTAAACGCCGTAAACCTAATCTTATTAGCGTTTGCTCGGCAGCGGGGTGATGAGCATGGCCACGTGCTCGCGTTTTTCATTATTGCTGTGGCGGCCGCAGAAGCTGCTGTCGGCCTAGCCATCATTTTGAGCGTGTTTCGCCATAAACGTTCCGTGAATCTTGACGATGTCCGAGCGCTAAAACACTGACAGAGGTGGACGGGAGTCACAAGGTATGTCGCTACAAGTGGAATCACTGCTTGGGATCATCGTATTTTTGCCCTTGTTAGGCGCAGTGATTAACGGTCTTGCAGGCAAGAAATTAGGCAAAGGTGTGGTCACCTTTGTCGGCTGCGCAACGGTTGGAGTCGCATTTGTGGCGGCACTTTTTGCGTGGCTTCACTTGAAGTCGGGCCAGCAACCGTTTCATTGGCTTGCTTGGAACTGGATCGACGCCGGAAGTCTACACGTTAATCTTGAATACTATTTCGATCACCTGTCCGCGTTGATGACTCTCGTGGTTACCGGCGTAGGATTTCTGATTCACGTCTTTTCCGTCGGCTATATGGGAGAAGACAAGTCGTATTATCGATACTTTGCCTACCTCAACTTGTTCATGTTTTCCATGCTGAACCTGGTGTTAGGCAGCAACATGGTCGTGATGTTCCTGGGTTGGGAAGGTGTGGGACTGTGTTCTTATCTTCTCATCGGATTCTGGTTCGATGACGATCTCAAAGCCCAGGCGGGTCAGAAAGCGTTTATTGTCAATCGAATTGGCGACTTTGGATTTCTGATCGGCATGTTCTTGCTCCTGTTTTATGCCGACGGGACTGTCGATTATCTGCAACTGCAATCGTTGTTCTCTGACCAGGCTCGTGAAGTCGGAACCTTGCCGCTTCGTGATTCGCTCACGATCACGGCCATTTGTTTGTGTTTGTTTGTCGGGGCGTGCGGAAAATCGGCGCAAATACCCCTTTATGTGTGGCTACCCGATGCAATGGCCGGGCCCACACCTGTTAGCGCGCTCATTCATGCCGCCACGATGGTTACTGCCGGTGTATATATGATCACCCGGCTGAATTTCCTTTTTATGTTGAGCCCAATTGCAATGGCTACCATTGCCACTGTGGGTGCGTTAACCGCGATCTTTGCTGCTACAATTGGGATCGTTCAGCGTGACATCAAAAAGGTGTTGGCGTACTCCACAGTAAGTCAACTTGGGTACATGTTTTTGGGAGTCGGAGTGGGTGCGTTCGGTGCCTCGGTGTTTCACTTGATGACACACGCGTTCTTCAAAGCGCTGTTGTTTCTTGGTTCCGGCGCAGTAATTCATGCTATGCATGGCGAACAAGATATTTTCAAAATGGGTAATTTAAGAAAGTTATTGCCAATTACCCATATCACGTTTTTGATCGGTACGATTGCAATTGCCGGTGTTCCAGGGTTTGCGGGTTTTTTTAGCAAAGAAGCGATCCTCCATGGTTCGGCTGGCCTCGGATTAACGACCGACGTGGCATTGACTGGCCCGTGGGGGCTGAGTGAATACGCCGGTGTTTTTGCTGGTTGGTTTCAGGTTCTCACGGTCGTGGGTTTGGTTGCGGCTCTCTGCACAGCCTTCTACATGTTTCGTTTGTACTTTGTCACTTTCTGGACGGATTATCGCGGTGATCGCCATTCGTGGGACCATCCCCACAAGCCAGGGTTTGCGATGGAAATACCGCTGATGGTACTGGCGGTGTTATCGATTGTGGGTGGGTACTTTCCGGTATCCGACTGGTTGGCTCCGATCCTTTCTCGGCCGGCGCAATTGTTGGTTGAGAATCATGATTCCGCCCTCTCACACATGTTGATGCCGATTTCGATTACGGTAGCGTGTATCGGGATCGTTGCAGCATGGTTTTTGTATGTTGGACCAGGTCGACGATTGCCGTCGTTGTTCGCTAGCCGTTTGTCATGGTTGCACACGGTAGTGTTTAACAAGTATTTCGTCGATGAGTTGTATCACGGAATGATTGTAAGGCCTGTCCAAGTTGTGGCGCAGGCTCTGTTCTTGGTAGTCGACCGGGTTGTTATTGATGGAATCGGAGTTCGTGGTGCGCCGTGGGTTGTTGCAATGACCGGTCGCATGATCCGATTCGTTCAAAATGGCGAGGTTCAACGATATGCGGTTGCCATGGTCGTTGGTTTGGCAGTTTTGGTTTATTTCCTGAAGTAGTTCCCAGGAGACTATTCGTTATGGTGATCGAACACTACGGAAGTTTCCCGTTGCTTACGCTTGTGACGTTGCTTCCGCTTGTCGGTGCAGTAGTGCTGAGCTTGATTCCAAAAGCGCAACCGTCGCTGATTCGAGCCGTAGCGTTGCTTGTTACAAGCCTCACCTTTCTGTTTTCCCTGCGCATCTGGTCTGGTTTTGACGACACGCTGGCTGGAATGCAGATGGTCGACTCGTTCGCATGGATCGATACATTGGGCGCGCGGTTCACGCTTGGAGTTGATGGCATAAGCCTGTTGTTGGTGATGCTGACGACGTTTTTGTCGCCGCTTGTGGTCCTTGGCAGTTTCAAGACTATCGAACACAAAGAACGCGAATTTTACATTTCTTACCTCGTTCTGGAAACGGGCATGCTGGGGGCACTGACTGCTCTCGATTTATTGGCATTTTACCTCTTTTGGGAGTTCATGCTGATACCGATGTACCTAATCATCGGTGTCTGGGGCGGGAAAGAACGTGTTTATGCCACCGTTAAGTTCTTCATCTATACGATGGTTGGCAGTCTTTTGATGCTGGTGGCGATCATTTACCTTTATTTACAGGCAGGTGCGACGACCTTTGCGCTTGCCGACATTTTGACTGTCGAACTCAGCCATACGCAGCAACTTTGGTTATTTGTCGCATTTGGGCTGGCTTTTGCCATCAAAGTTCCCCTTTTTCCTTTTCATACCTGGTTACCCGATGCGCACGTCCAAGCGCCTACGCCCGGCTCTGTAATATTAGCCGGGGTGCTCCTAAAATTAGGGACATATGGTCTGGTTCGTTTCGCCATCCCGTTGTTTCCTGATGCCGCGGGAACATTAGCCATTCCGATCATCAGCCTCTCAGTGGTAGGAATTGTCTACGGTGCGTTGGTGGCGTATGCACAGCAGGACGTAAAAAAGCTAGTGGCGTATTCGTCGGTAAGCCATCTTGGGTTCGTGATGTTGGGGCTAATGGTGCTGTCGCAGGAGGCCGTGGAAGGTAGTATATTGCAGATGGTAAACCACGGGATTTCGACAGGGGCGTTGTTCTTGCTTGTCGGAATGATTTACGAACGACGTCACACAAGAATGATTGAGGATTTTGGTGGCCTCGCCAAGGTACTTCCCGTTTTCACAACGATGTTTCTTATTGTGACCATGTCGTCGATCGGACTACCGGGCACAAATGGCTTCATTGGCGAATTTCTGATTTTGGTCGGTACATTCTCTGAGGGACTCGGGTCGGCCATTGTTTCCATACCGGATCCCGGACCCACGCAGCAAATAGTGGCTGTTGCAATTTACGTCCTTATCTTAGCGGCAATTATTGCATTGGCCTTCGTCGCTTTTCGAGATATTGAACATCGTGTCGGAAAGATTGTGGTCTCTGCCTTTCTTGGCGTGGTTGTCCTTCTTCTCCTTTTTGTATGGGGGGACGCGACGTATTCAACCATCCAGCGCGGCGTGAACAGTCTTCGCAGTTGGCGCAATTTTCTCGTATTTATGGGCACCGTTGCGACTTCGGGAGTGATCTTAGGCGCTGTTTATATGTTAAGCATGTTTCGCCGCGTGATGTTTGGACCCGTGCGGCACATCAAGAACCAGGGCCTCAAGGACTTGAGTGGTCGCGAGTGGGCAGTCTTGCTTCCGTTGATTGTCGCGATTTTTGTCATCGGAGTATTCCCAAACCTCTTTCTTTCGAAGATGCGCGCGAGTGTCAGTGCGTTCATTGAATCAAACTACGTTGAAGTCACTGCTCGTCGGGCGCCGGAATCGCTTGAGCGCGCTAAGATTGCAAAACAGCAACTGGATGAAATAGTTGCCACCCCCCAGTGAAACGGGTGCCACAGGATTTAGAACCCAGGAGACATCGTCCAAATGGCGGCTGACCTTGCGCATTTAAGCCCGTTGTTAATTGTGTGCTGTGTGGGACTTGGTATCCTACTTCTTGACGTATTTGCAGATCCAAAACAGCCCAAAACCTTTATCGGATATGTCGCCGTTGTGGGCCTATTGGTTGCGCTTGCGGCTACTGGTTGGCTGTTCGCGACGGGTGGGGTGCTGTTGACCCAACCCTATTTTGCCGTTGCGCTGACTTTGGATCCCTTTGCGTTGTTTGGTTTTGCGTTAATCCTGGTGGTCGCTATCCTCACGACACTCGCGTCGGTCCATTATTTGCCGAGTCAACGTTGCGAGTGGGGGGAATATTACTCACTGGTAGTATTTGCGTCCCTGGGAATGATGGTAATGGTCGCGGCCGCGGATTTGATCACGATGTTTGTCGGTCTCGAGATCATGTCCGTTGCAATCTATGTCCTTGCCGGGTTCAAGCGACAAAGCCCATTCGCTATCGAAGCGGCGATGAAGTACTTTTTTCTTGGGGCGTTCGCAACCGGGTTTTTGTTGTACGGTTTGGCATTTGTTTACGGAGCGACCGGGTCCACAAATCTGAATGTGGTTGCTGAACATTTTGCGAAGAATGACCCTGGTCTGTATGGAATTGTCATTGTAATCATGATGATAGTTGCGTTCGGGTTCAAGATTGCCGCTGTGCCGTTTCACATGTGGACACCGGACGTCTATGAGGGCTCGCCGTCTCCGATTGCGGGGTTGATGGCGGGAGGCGTAAAAACGGCCGCATTTTTGGCGCTGGCGCGCGTGTTCTTGACAGCGTTTGGGGGGGCCGACTTTGAAAATTTGGCGATTTCGTGGCGCGAAGTGTTCTACTGGCTCGCTATCTTAACAATGACAGTGGGTAATATTTTGGCTGTCGTCCAGCAGAACGTGAAACGAATGCTCGCATACTCCAGCATTTCTCATGCGGGTTACATTTTGATCGGAATTGTTGCGAGTCGTTCCGTTGACGGTGGGGCGGTTGCTGGTTCTGGGCTGTTTTTTTACCTGCTCGCCTATGCCTTGTCGAGTGTTGGTGCATTTGCCGTTGTTTCCATGTTGGGAAAAGACGGAGAAGAAGATATTACGTACGGCAACTTGGCCGGATTTGCGTACCGCCATGGATTCGCTGCGCTCTGTATGGTCATTTTTATGGCTAGTCTAGCGGGTATCCCTCCAACAGCCGGTTTTCTTGGGAAATACCTTGTTTTTACTGACGCTCTTGCTGCAACTCACATGAACCTATTGCCGTTGGTTTTGGTTGCTGTTGTGAACAGCATGATCGGTGTTTATTACTACCTAAAGGTGATTGTATTCATGTATATGCGTGAGCCACGTCGCGAATTTGAGACGATTCGCAGTGTCCCGATGGGTATTGCGTTTGGATTGGCCGCGCTCGTCGTGGTGGTATGTGGTTCGTTCCCAGACACAACCATCCGCTGGTCTGCAAAAGCAGCAACTGGTAACCCATCCGCGGATTCGGCCATTTCCGCAGCTTCAGTTATCGATGTTCCTGCTCCCGTCGCAACCACTGCGAAATAATCAAAATCAATACACCGTTAGGGGCACTGATACCGGCTGATAGGCGCATTCTGTGTCAAATTCTGCGTATCGTTTATGACCCAGACGACCCCAGACGTGTCCACCGCAACTGCTTCTGGATTGATTCCTGCGAATACGTCCAGCTTTTCCCACATTTCGGTGCCTTTGGGACCTATTACGACACGCAACAGATCAGAACTACCGTAAACGTTTAATGTAACGTAAACCGTATTGTAATCAGGGTTGGAAAAGGCGCATCCGGACAACTGATCGGGGGACGCGACATACAGTGGATCAACGGATACATCAATACCCAGCGGGAGCCCGTTTCCTCCCGTTACACAATACAGTGCTCCTTCTGACTTACTGACCGCATACCCGTCGCAGCCGTTTTCCAGCGGTATTTTGGACAAACACAGGCCTTCGAAATTTTTGCCACAGTTGATTCCAAACGGCGAACAAGCGGCCGGGTTGTTTCCAAAATCGCCTAATGGATAAGCAACAGCTTCCAATTTCGGGTCTTCCGTGGAAGTAAATCGCCACTGTCGGACGTAGCCGCTTGAGGTAATGGCGAAAACGGTTCCGAGACCATCCACTGAAATTCCCTCCAGATCATCCGACGCACCGTCGTCTACCGGAAAAGTTCCAGACGTTATTTGGCCGGATTTCGGCTCAAATAGTACGAACTGACCGCTGTGTCCGCTATCGGATACCACCAAAAGTGATGGCTGTCCGCCGATTTCGACAAATTCGGCTCCAGACGCCTCCGAAATTGGAAGCGATGGAATGGGCGGCAACAGCGTGCAGGAAGCCGCCACGGCACCCACATCAGAACTGTCGTCTGCGCTCCGTACTTCTGGAACATCGCTGGAGTTGCCAACATCACCCGCTATTGTTGGGACGTCACCGCGGTCCCGTGTGTCGAGGTCGATCGGTGTGGTGTCCATGGCGCCGTCTTCGTCGTCAAACGGTGTTTTGTTCGTATCGACGAACTGCGAAATATCAACCCCATTCGATACGCTCAACGTGACATCCTCAGAATCGAGAGACATTTGTGCATCTTTTGACACATCGTTACCATCGTGGTCGCTGCTCGCAACGCAGGAACATAGCACCAGCATCACCCCCAAAAATGTCTTCATCATCAAGGTGTTGTACCGCGCGATGGGACTACCCTCGCACGCCTCTCAATCTGTATGCCGTAGCTTTCCAATTTGTTGTAAAGTGTTCGCCGGTCAATTCCGAGCACTTCTGCTGCTTTCTTTTTGTTTCCGGACACATTTTCGAGTGTTCGAATTATCATTTCGCGTTCAACATCTGCCAATGTCGGTACCGGTCCTTTGTTCACAGAGCGCGACAAAATTTCGCCTCCTGTTGTCGGCGCCGATTCGGAATCCGGTGTCATCAATTCACTTAAGTGAGCAAAGTCCGCCGGCATTAACGTGTCAGATTCCGCAAAAATGCTCGCGTTTTTCACGACCGTGTCCAATTGCCGCACGTTGCCCGGCCAATTGTAACGCGACAGTAATGAAATGGCTTCCGGCGAAATCTTGGTTACTTTCGATAATTTTGTTTCGAGATTTGCTGCAATAAAGTGCTGAACAAGCACCGGAATATCTTCTTTGCGCTCCCGCAGCGGTGGCAATACCAATCCGACTACGTTAAGGCGGTAATACAAGTCCTCCCGAAACCGTTTGTGGACGACCTCTTCTTTTAGATCTCGGTTCGTCGCAGCCACGATTCGAACGTCAACTTTGGTCGGTTTCGGGCTGCCTACTTTCTGAATCTCGCCGGATTGCAGAACCCTGAGTAATTTCGCCTGCATATCGATTGGCAGTTCGCCAATTTCGTCAAGAAACAGGGTACCACGATGGGCAAATTCAAAAAATCCTCGTTTGTCGGTATTTGCGCCCGTAAACGCTCCACGAACGTGTCCAAACAACTCACTTTCAAATAACGTGGCCGGAATCGACGCGCAGTTCACCGCCACAAACTCCTGGTCCTTACGAGTGCCGTTGTAATGAATTGCCCGAGCGACTAGTTCCTTGCCGGTTCCGCTCTCGCCGGAAATCAAAACCGGAATGTCACTGTCTCGAACCCGGTCGATTACGTACAACACCTCACGCAACCTGTTGCTTGCACCGATGATGTTCTCGTAGCGATGTCGGTTTTCCAACTGACGTTGTTGGTGCTGGACGCGAGTTTGGGTTTCCAGTAGTTCTTGGCTTGTACGTTGCAGCCGGTCTTGCAGTTGCTGGTTTAGTTCCTCAATCTCTTTCTTGCTTTGCTGAAGCTCAAGACGCGCTCTGGAGTTTTCCTGGAACAGGCGAGCATTCCCTATGGCAATCGCAGCCTGCTCGGCGAATGCTTCCATAAAGCCAATGTCTGCCTCGCCGAACGCGCTCACTTGAAACCTGTTGTCGACATACAACACCCCCACCGGTCGACCAGACCGCCTCAAAGGCACACACAAAATGGACCGCAGCCGCAACGAATGGATACTTAAAAACTCCTTATATCGTTCATCTTCCATCGCATCGATCGTCACGATTGGCTCGTCTTCGTCAAAAACCCGTTCTGCGATGGTCATACTGATTTTGAACCGACGGTTGCGGATATTTTCCTGGTCAATATTGCGGGCTACCCGAATCGACAATCCCGCTCCGTCATCGTCTTCGAGCAACAGGAATCCGCGTTCGGCTCCGGTCAACACAATTGCCGCGTCCATGATGAACTCAAGCAATCGGTCCAGTTCGTGTTCGGAATTCAACCGCTTGTTGATTTCGAGCAACTTGGACACGGTAGGACCAAAAGTGCCGGCGTCTGTGTTGTGCCCAACGGTGCCTGGCGCCAAAGCATCCACCCAGGCCAATTCTGCTAACGCATCTCGGCGCGGTCGCACACTTCGGAACGGTCCTTGTAGGTCGAGAGGTAACTTACGTATCATGCCGGATAATTTAGTGGATGCTTTTCTCCCTTGTGCACACGCGCGTTCGATGTCTCCCCGATCCCTGGCGATCAGTGCAGTTGTCCAGTGTATCTTCCACGCGACCTCGGAGCTGTCGAGTTGCTGTGCAATATCCAGCGCTTCTTCGATCATCGTTTGGGCATCCTCCAGGTTTCCACCTGGCATGCGGCGCTCACGTTCCGCCATACACTGCAAAGAATACGCATGGAGATCCAATAACTTATGCTCTCGAGCGACATCCAGCGCACCGGCGGCCAGTCGCAGCACATCCTCAAATTTGCCTTGTTCCAGCGCGGACCGGGCTAGTTCCAACTCCACTTCCGCCGCCTCGTTTGGACAACCCATGTCGGCAAACTCTGCACGCGACGCCTCAAGACAGCGGTCACACTCCTCGTAATCCTCCCCGATTCGCGCGATTTCGCCCAGCAACGCCCGATTGTATGCGCCAATATATCTGTTTTTGTCCTCCATGCAGTAAGTTAACGACCGATCCACAAACTGGCGGGCTTCTTTCAGTTGCCCCAAATGCAGCATCAAATTCCCCAAATTGTTGGAAATTTTGAGTATTCCCGCGCGATCGCCAAGGATATTCGCCAAACTGAGGCCTCGTCGATAATGCTCAACCGCCGCCGCGTATTCACCTTGTTCCTGAAACACAACTCCCATATTCATCAAGAGTGTCCACTCGCGCGAGCGGTCACCTGCTTGTTCGAACGTAGCCAACGCACCCCGGTACGCGTCCAGAGCATCAACGTATTGGTCTTTTCGATGGTGAACGAGTCCTCGGCAATTCCGCATCTCCGCCGCATCAACGGGTTGTCCCAAATTCTCAAACAATCGCTGCGCTTTAGTGAAAAATTCCAACGCCGCGTCCAAATCCGCCGCGTAGAAGGCGGCCAGTCCGAGCACGTGCAGCAGGCGACCAAGCGCTTCGTCTGCATCGGTTGCGTCAGTATTGACAAGGAGAGTCAGACCGAACTGGGCAGTTTCCCGTGCATCCGCATATCTCCCCTGAAAGAGCTGGCTTTTCGCAAACCATGCGACAACATTCGCTTGTGCTGTGGCGGCCTCGGCCGCACTTTCGCCCAGCACAACCGCCTGCTGGAATAGATTTTCGGCGTCGGCGTATCGGCCTCGCCTAAAAGCCAGCAATCCCAGAGCCAACGCAGCGCGGCTCCGCTGGACGTCGGTTACCGCGAGGGCGCCAAGGTGCTCCAACTCCGTTGCTGCCGGGTCAAAATGAGATAACGCGGTCAACGCTTCTCCTCTCAGTAGGTGGACTTTGGCTCGCAGTTCCGGATCGGATACGCATTCAATGCTGATGTTTTGCAATAAACGGAGCACTTCCGTCGGATTTCGCCTAGAGTCATTCGCAATCTCGATCGCACTATGAATGGCGTTAGTATTCGCACCGTTGGATGCAAGCAATTGATGGATAACCGCCGCTGTTGCTGCTTCAGGCATCGGAATGTCCGCGAAAGCGGTCGCCAAACGCCAGTGTAGTTGTGTCAGTGAGCCGGAATAACGAGCCGCAACCGGTAGACACCGGCGTACCGGTTCAGTTATTGCGTAGCCTACTCGCGATGGAAGTTCGAACCTTCGAATCAATCCCGCAGCCGTGAGACGCGTAAGTGTTGCCAACAGGTCGCCGACTGCAATTCCCGCAACTTTTGAAAGGATGTCGGATGTGAGCAACCCCAATGCCACCGACATGATCTGTAGTACGTTGACGCTGCCCTCATCGAGTCGCCGTATGCGCTCAATGAAAATGTCGTCGATTGACCGTTGAACGACGGGCAAATCGGTATCCAACCCCGACAATGCGATTTCGTTGTTAACAACGAGTTGGCCGTTGGCAAACATAGAGAGGGTTGTTTCTTCCACCAGAGTTGGAATGCCGCCAGTGATTCGCCAGACCAAAGACGCAACCCCAGTAGATGTCCTCTTTCCCCGAAACAACCCTTCTAGGTAGGCACAAATCTCACCTTGATCCCATGCCGCCAACGTGCACCGATTTCCGGGAATCGCCGATTGAATCTCGATTCCTGAGGTAATCAGCAGAATATTCTCGCCAACGTGCGATTCTGTCGTAATTGCACGCGCCAACGCGCACAGCACTTCCCATGAGTCCGCGTCAGACGTGTCGATGTCGTCTACCAAAATGGCGGTGGGGCGACTTATTGACAACGCCAACAACGCCCGCGCAAGCGCATCCACGTCGTGTTTTCGAGCCACCAGTGGATTTTCCTGGCCGCGTGAAGTGTCGTAATCGATTTTCCAATTTGGAAAGCGTGTACCAATGGCCTGTACCTGGACATCCGACAAGTGGGCTAATTCAGCAGGTTTTTCGGCAGTTGCCGGGCCGAGTCGTTGCTCAAGCAATTGATCGACGACCGGCACAGAGGTGCCCGAACTACTGCCCGAGGCAACCAGCACGTCGATGCCTCTGACAGACAAGCTGGCAGCAAGGTCGCGCAAGCAACGGGTTTTACCAAACCCCTGGGGCGCTTCGATGTGAAGAACACCACCGCGTCTTTGCACCTCCAATTGCTCACTTAAGGACTCCAATGTTCGAATAGTATCTTCAGCACCGACCCATCGGACATGCCCAACTCGTGCTTGAACCACGGGGAGGGTATACTTCGGTAACGTAACCTCGATAATTTGCGATAAATGGTCCAAAACCGCCTCAGCGGAGTGTGGGCGACTCGCGACGTCTATCGCAATCATGCTGCGAAGTATCGGCAATAGTGCCAGATGTGCCGAAGAACCGACGGTCGGGTTTGCTGTGGGATCGGGCATGATTTGCGGATACCGGTGATAAGGGTGCGCCCCAAAAAACAGAAGCCAGCCCAAAATCCCAAGCGAAAACAAATCCGACGCAACGCTGGCTTGTTCTCCACGCAGACGTTCGGGGGCGGAGAACGGCAAGGCGCCTGGTCCGACCGTTCGCTGATGTGCCGCAACGGCCAAGCCAAAATCGAGCACTTTTGCGACCAAATTTCCTGCTCGCGTGGTCACAATCACATTGGCAGAGCCCAAGTCTCCGTGAACGAATCCCTGGCTGTGAATATGAAGTACCGCCCGAACTACTTGAACAAACAAATCGAGCTTGTGGGACGAAAAGTCGGTAGTACTTGACGGTGCAGAAAATTGCTCCCACGTGATCCCGTCGCAAAGCTCCATCGTAAAATACGGTGTTCCTGTCTCAGCATCTTGTCCCAGGCGGTACACCGTGGGTAGATTGGGGTGCTCCAACTGTGTCAAAAGTCGGAATTCTTCCCGCAATTGGCGTGCGAGATCGAGGTTCGTTAGCCGTTTAAGCGCCACCTGTTCACCGCTCAACATGTCTTCTACCGCGAGAACCTCGCCCATTCCCCCGACTCCTAGGACACGTAAATAGCGGTAACGTCGATCGATTATGCGGTGCGTCATGATGTCCTCCCGATTCCCCAAAAAATGCACAGTGTGTTGATATATTTTACATACAAATTTATCAAGTGGTGTCGTCCGATAGTTATAAGTCTTTGATATTGATTCGTATAACGGTAAGGTATCATGAGCCGGCAAATTGGCATAAGCAGTGCACACCGGGAATAGTTGAGCACACGGTACGCAAGATTTGGAGACAGCATGGGAGCGACGATGATTAAAGTGGTAGTTTTAGCAACTTTGTGCTTGTTCCAGCTAGCGTGCGGCGACACGGACGGAATCATCAGCCCCGTGCCCTCTCCAACCGGGAACATCGACCACTCCGGTACGCCCACCGGAGGCGAAGGGGACCCAGGTGGAAACGGCGGGGTTATCGACTCCGATGACCCAGGCTTGTACGTCGATGTAGCGGCTCCCACTGCTGAGCCCGACACCGCGAATCTGGACAACGACAATGACCCTGCGGCGGAAATGAGTGATAGTGTCGGCGCTGGTGAGCAGAACGACATGGACTGTCGTCCTTGGAACTCCGACGTCGCCGGCGACGACCACGGTGACGCGGAGTGTGATGGAGAGCAAGAGAGAGACCAAGAAAGCCCACCGACGTCACCCGGAAGGAGAAAACGTGGTGTTCCGTAGAGGGTGTTGGAAAGAAAATGAAGTTACACGTGCCGTTGGTCTATTACGTTGGTCTTGTCTCGGTAGCCCATCCTCGACCTGCCTCGGGGCCTCATCGTTCTACACAAAAAATGCACTCGCATGCTGCGAGCCATCCGATCTCCGCATTGAGTAAGTGCTGCATGCCTCTCCCGAGTGAAATGGACCCCG
>JABWCM010000136.1 GCA_013360285.1 Myxococcales bacterium | reverse complement strand
ACCCGAAGGTACGCTGAGGATGGGCCGACCGAGGCAGGACCGACGTAGTAGGCCAATGGCTCGCGTAGCTTATTTTTTTCCCAAACACCCTCTAAGAGGAACACCGTTTCACCAGGGTGCTGCTGACCGGTTGGACGTTTTATTTACGACCCTGAATCGGTTGGTGCAAAACACCCATTCACAAGGGCAAAGAACCACCGAAGGTGATGAAATTTATCGGAATCATTTTGTGGGCGACAAAGCATGGTTCACTCGTTCGTCGGAGTCGGAAGAAAATGAGTTTGCCCAGGAACTTACGTTTCGCCATCCACTGCATTCCGAAAGAAAAATCCTGTGCTCCTGGCACGGCAAAGTCAAATTGCATCAGTTGCGTATCCATTTTGCATGGCCTGACAACGAAACCAGGAAGGCCATGGTGGTCTATGTGGGTCCAAAAATCACCAAACGATGAGCGCCCCGTCGTTGTACCCCGGAGAAAACCCATGCTCCTTGCTTCTTTCTACCCCGACGCCTGCATTGTGTTGGTGTAACTTATGGCCACGTTTTTCCAGATCGGACAACCCGCCCACGACGCCGAACGCCAAGCGATCCACTTTTTGGTCGAAGGTCTGCCCGACTCCTACATCGTCGTCGGCAATCCGTGGATCGTCGAACGCACCGGTGTTATTTACGAAATCGACGCCCTGGTCATCGCCCCGCACGCGATTTATGTCATCGAAATCAAATCCTACCGGGGCCGCATCGAAGGCACCGACACCAACTGGTACCTTCCGCAGCCCATCGCTTCTCCTCTGCGCAAAATCCGCGTCTGTGCCCAGGTCTTAAATTCACGTTTACGCCACGAAAATTACGAAGCCGGGCGCGTTTGGGTGCAGGAATTGGTTTATTTATCCGCCACCACCGACGTCGGGATCAAAGGGCCTGCTTCCGATGGCCGCATTTTTAACCGCTCCAATATCTTAGCTGCCCTGCAAGACGAATCCTTGGTGTTGCGGTTAAGCCGCCGCAGCCAATTGGTACCGACTGGGGAAGCGATGCACGAACTCAATCGGATATTCGCCGCCAACGCATCCGGCCCCACCCCCGCCCGCCAAATCCGCGAATACGACATCATCGATACGCTGTCGTTTTCCGAACAGTTTTCCGAATTGCTCGGCAAAAACCGCCTCACCCATGCCGAACGGGTTCTTCGGGTTTATTCCATCCCGCCCAATGCCCTGCAGACCCAACGGGAATCGATTCAAACCCGCGCCCGATGGGAATCCCAGGTCCTCGCCCGCCTGGGTCGCACCCGCGGAATTCTGTTTGCCGACCAACCTTTTGAAGACGAAATCGGCATTGTCTTGCCCACCGAATGTTTCCACGGGATCACCCTTTCGACCTGGCTCGAAAAATACGGTTCCGACCAAAAAGGGGACGCCAAAACGTCCGTGTCTGCCCGTGTAGAGTTGTGGTTGGCCATTGCCCAAACCTTGGAAGAAACCCACCGCCATGGGGTGGTTCACCGCCTGCTGCGCCCCGAAGTGATCCTGGTTGCCGACACACCCAATCCCAAAGCCGATGAAATTCGGGTCACTGGGTTTGAATTCGCCAAACAATTGACCACAGAAACCACCGTTTACCTGACATCGGTATCCGACGACCGCCGCCGGTTTGCCGCACCCGAGGTGATTTCCCGGTTCAGCGACGCCCAACCCGCCTCCGACCAATTCAGCCTTGGCGCTCTGTTGGGGTTGCTGTTGACCGGGCGCCCGTTGTTTGATTGGACCCACGACCTGCTTTTACCCCGCCGACCCATTCCCCGGGTACGCGATTTGGCTCCACGGATTCCGCTCCGACTTGACGAAACCGTTGCCCGCATGGTGCAGCTCCGACCCAGCGACCGTTTTCCAACACTTTCCGAAGCCATCCTGGCCGTACGCCAGGCCAACACCGCTCCCCAAATCGCCTCCTTGCCCGGCATTGCCCCCCCACAGCTCGACCCCGACAATTTGGCACCCCGCACCCGTATTGGTACCGACTACGAAATCATCACGCGGCTCGGCGACGGTGGATTCAGCACCGTGTACGCCGCCCGCCACCTGATTTCCGGCCACATCCGGGCGCTCAAAGTTGGAACAAACAGCCAAGTCGCCGAAGAATCGTTACGCCGCGAATACGACGTTCTTTCCCGCATCGATCACCCCACCATCGTCCGGGTTATCGACCTGTCCAAAATGGTGGAAGGCCGCCACACCTTGGTTATGGAACGGGTCAGCGGGCAAACGTTACGCCAAAAATTGTCGGCGATATCCGGCGCCGATGCCCAAGAAAAACGCAGTTTATCGTTGGATTTGTTGTCGAGCCTGGAGTTTTTGGAACAACGAGGCATTACCCACAAAGACATCAAACCCGAAAATCTACTCGTGGCCGATGGCCGCCTGGTGTTGATCGACTTCAGTTTGGCCGGATCCGAACAGGACCCGATATTCGGCGGCACCGCCAATTACCGCGACCCAGCATCGTTGCCCACCTCATCGGCCTACGACCGGTTTGCTGCCGCGATGTGTTTGTTTGAAATCTACGCCGGCCACCATCCGTTCGACGGCAAAGTCCCCGAACCCGACCAAGAAATCGCCGTATCCATGGCCGACATCGACCCTCCCGGATTGGCCGCGTTTTTCCGCAAAGCACTGAATCCCGTCCCCGAACAACGGTTTCCTTCGACGTCGGCGTTGCGCGACACGTTTTTGGCGGCGTTGGGCCAAACCATTCCCAATCCCGACGCCCCGTCGCCGTCGTTGCAACACATTGATCGGAGCACACCGCTATCGACCACTTCCCTGTCCGCACGGGCGCAAAAAGCTTTGGCAGGCAACGCGATCCACACTGTTTCGGATCTTTTGTCGTTGTCCAAAGACGAGATCCACCGGTTGTATTCCATCGGCACCAAAGCGGCCGCCGAAGTGATCCGGTTCCAACAGGAATTAAACCGCGTCGGTCTGACCGCCCCCCAGTCCGATTCCCCGAACCAAGAACCCCCGACGTTGGCTCAATTGGGCGACAATCCGGAGCCGGTCGAAACGTTGGCCATTTCCCGCGGTGTGGGCGAAGCACTTCAAAACGCCGGGTATACGACAGTGGGTCAGGTCGCCCGGACCCGGCCATCGATATTGCGTAAGGTTCCGGGAATCGGTCAGGTGCGGCTTTCGGAAATCGTGTTTGCCTTACGCCGTCTTGCCGCCCAATCCACGCCGCAGTTGCCCGACACGCCCACCCTGGATTCGTTGTGGCACCAGGCATCGTTGGCCTTGACCGATTCCCAACGGCTGGTTGTCGAACGGCACGTGGGATTGACCGGTGACCCCGAAACCCAAGCCGCACTTGCCAAAAGCCTGGGTGAATCCACATCTCAACTCAAACACCTGTGGGAGTCCGGCTTTTCGCGCATCAACAGAAAACCGCTGGAGGATTTACACCAACTGTTGTTGGCAACACTCCAAACACTTGGGGGAATCGTGTGTGCCCACGATATCGCCGGGCGCTTAGAAGAAACGTGGCGAGCCGGCGCCGTTTCCGGTGTGGGGATCTGTCGCCTGTTGTTGCGGCTTTGGCCCGATGACTGTGTTGGGTTTGACATCGACGGAACCGATTCGTTGGTGATTACCCAACCCCACGTGCAGCGGGATAGCCTGCGGGCCTTTGTCGGCGAGGTGTTACGACTTGCGGAACAATGGCCGCCGACCGATCCCGAAGCCGCCCGGCGAACGTTGGCACGGGTGATTCCCACCTATGACGGGGACCCGTTGGCCTTGGCCGTACGCCTGGTTTCCGACGTCGAGTGGACGGATGCAGGTCATTTGGTTATCCCCCCGTTGGACGCGCCGTTGGCGTTGGAGTTCGTGTTAAAACAAATCCGCGGACCCCTATCCCTCGACGAATTACGCAGCCGGGTTTTGTCGACCTTTGGTGAAAGCACCCCGTATCCGGATTTGGCGCATCTTGCGGAAATCGTGGGCAAACTGCATTACAAAATCAGTGGAACCACGATTTTTCCCGAACTCGAAGTGGCCGTGCTGGCCCCCCCAAAGGTAGAGCCCGACCCGTTCCCGCCGGAATGGGCACGGGAGTTGACCCCTGCGGAACGGGTGCGGCAATTGCTGCGGCAAGCCCAGGCCAGCCGTGGGTTTCGGATGATCATCACTCCGCCGGAAACCCATCGGGAAATCAGCCGGTCGATAGCGCGGGTGTTAAAAGCCCAATGGGTGTCGTTTGAAGATCGGTTTTTTACAGACCACGCCCAACAGATGTCGAGCCTAGAGCGCGCCGAACGATTTGTGGCACAGCGGTATGTGTTGACCGACGCCGCCGAAGAAACCCTGTTTAGGTTGTTAAATGACTTGGGCAAAGTGGGATCGACGGTGGTGGTAGGGGATACCGCGTTGTTTGGGGTATGCGACGCGTTGGATTTACCCCGCCGGTTTTACGACGAAACCCTATCCGGCGCCAAAGGGTTTTGGGTGTTGGTCATCCCCGGGGTGATCCACAAACGCCAACCGTTGTTTAATGAAGGCCCCGCGATGTGGCATTTGGAAGGGGCGACGTTGCCGTTGACGGAAAATTTGCCCGAAGGATAAAACCCGATGAACGTACAGCAGCGTAAACGACTGACCGAAACCCTGCGGCACCATACCGTGGTCATCGCCCAAGATCTGCGGGAACGGATGCGTGGAATCACACCCGGCAGTCAACCGGTGTTGGCGTTGGCCAAAGCCCGGTTTGAAGACGAGCAAGTGGGGGGGGATTTTGGCGCCTGGACCGATTTGTTGTCGCGGCGGGTGGCGGTGTTATGGGTGCTCAAAACCGTGTATATCCGCGTGTTGGAAGACAAAGGGTTGCTTTTACCCAAACGGTTGGTAGATGAAGGCGCCCAGCAGTTGTTTGAACGGTTGGCGCCGAACTTGGGCGAAACGGCTTTTCTGCGATGGGTGATGCGGGATTTGGCCCACAACAACGGCGGGTTGCCGGAGTTGTTTGAAAACCAACCCGCCGAGATCGTGACGCCTTCGGACACCTTGTCGCGGGAGTTGATCCATTTTTGGCGCCACCAAGACGCCGATACCCACGCCCGGTGGACGTTTGCGGACGAAACCTTTGACGGCGAGCTGATGGGGGATTTGTACCAAGAGTTGGATCCCGAGGTCAAAGCCCGGTACGCCCTGTGCCAAACCCCGGATTTTGTGCGGCGGTTGATGTTGGATCAAACGTTGACCCCGGCGATAGCCGAATTCGGCGTGGACCAGGTGCGCGTGTTGGACCCTTCGTGTGGGTCGGGGCATTTTTTGATCGACGGGTTTAAACGATTGGCCCAAGCTACGGCCCACCGGTTTCCCAAACGGTCGCGGGTGGAGATCACCCACCACGTGTTAAACCGGGTGGTGGGATTGGATATCAACGATTATGCCTGTGCGTTGGCGCGGACCCGGTTGGTGATGACCGCGGCCGAGTGGGCCGGGGTGACCGGTTTGGCCGAAGCCGCCCAGTTTCACCCCCAGGTGTATTGGGCAGATGGATTGGAACAGGTGGAACGGGACATTCAAGGGCGCCCGATCCAACTGGATTTATATAAGACGGTGGAGCAATCCCCAAGGCCCACCTGGACCCGGGATGTGGTGCGCGCGGCGTTGGGGAAAGTGCTTTTGCCGAAGTTTCACGTGGTGGTGGCCAACCCGCCGTATATCACCGAAAAAGATCCGGCGCGGAAAGACTACCACCGCGAAACGGTGGGAAAGGGGCGGCGGTATGTGTCGGCGTATAAACAGTACTCCCTTGGATCGCCCTTTACCGAACGGTGTTTTCAATTGGCCACGGATGGGGGGTATGTGGGAATCATCACCAGCAACAATTTTATGAAACGGGAGTTTGGGAAACCGCTCATCGAAAAAGTGTTGGCACACCTGGACCTGACGATGGTGGTGGATACATCCCAGGCGTATATTCCCCACCATGGTACGCCCACGGTACTGTTGTTTGGGCGAAACCGGAAACCGCTGGCCAACACCGTACGGGCGGTGATGGGAAAACGGGGAGAATCAGGGATTCCCGAAAATCCCGCAGAAGGAAAGGTGTGGTCGAGTATCGTACAAGGGTATAACCAGGTGGGGTTTGAAAACGATTATGTGAGTGTGGCGGATTTGCCGCGAGAAACCTTTTCAAAACACCCATGGAGTTTGGGTGGGGGTGGGGCTTCGGAGTTGAAGCAAAGAATTGAAAGTCAAACTGCGCACGTTCTTGGTGATATCTGCACCGAAATCGGGCGGACCAATGTTTGTGGGGAGGACGACGTGTTTATTATGTCTCCCGCTGCCGCAGATCGGGTGGAATGTGGTTCGTTGGTCTGCCCGCTGACAATTGGTGAAGTGGTACGGGATTGGATCATCCGGCCCAATGAGTATGTCCTATATCCGTATGAATCCATGGGTGGCTCCCCCATTGCTTCAAATCATCCCGGTGTGGGGCGCCATTTCTGGCGTTACCGAACCCTCTTGAAAGCACGAACCGTATTTGGAAAGACTCCTGAACAAAAAGGTGGCATGTGGTATGAGCATCTGGAACATTATTTGGAGCGACTCCGCACCCCCCTCTCCATCGCCTTCGCGTTTGTCGCCACCCACAACCACTTTGTGCTCGACCGAGGTGGAAAGGTGTTCAAACAAAGTGCGCCGGTGATCAAACTTCCCGCGGACGCCACGGAAGACGATCATTTGGCGTTGTTGGGGTTACTCAATTCTTCGACGGCTTGTTTTTGGATGAAGCAGGTGTTTCATAACAAAGGAGCATCATCCGGCGACACCATCCGCCGCGAAGTATGGGAGCCGTTTATCGAATTCGACTCCACCAAAATGAAACAATTTCCCGTAGTCGCCACGTCCCGCCAAACTTTACCCTATGCCCACCTTTTGGATTCGTTGGCCCAAACCCGCGCGGATCGCAGTGTTGCCGCGGTGTTGGTTACGTTTCCCCAAACGGGTACGGCCACCGAATTGCGGTCCTTGTTACAAAAACGGCGCCGCCACAACGAAGACGACCTGTTTCGAATGATCGCGGTCCAAGAAGAACTTGATTGGTTATGTTATCATTTATATGGACTCGATTCCGAAAACGACGCCGTCCCCCCCGACCAGGTGGAACCGATTCCTCCCACGTTGTTGCCGTGGTGTATCAGTCTGGCATTGGCCGACGCCGACATCCGACAGGCGATTTCCCAAGGTTTGGAACCCGAGGGGTTGCCCACCGATTGGTTTTCCCGGCATGGGTGGACCCCGGCTTTGGTGTGGCCCGACACGCTGTCCAACACCACCCACACCCGGTATGCGGCACGTCGGGCACGTACCGAAACCAATCCCCAGTTGGCGTTGATCGAAACCGCCAATTACAAACGCCGGTGGTATAACACCGATGTGGACGCGGAAGAAAAAGACGGGTTAAGACTGTGGCTGGAAGACCGGATCGAAGCGGCCGCCAAACAACGACAAGGGGCGTTTACGGCTGAGCAGATAGTCGGCCAAATCCAAGACGACGCCCAACTGTTGGCGGTGTGTGAAGTGTGGACCGGGCAAAAGGATTTCAGCCTGTCGGTACTCGTCACCCAACTGGTGGCAGAAGGCAGTGTGCCCAACCAGCGGTTTCATGTGTACAAACCGTCGGGGCTGGAAAAACGGGTATTGTGGGAACACACCTGGGAAGACCAACGAAGGGAAGACGCCGGGGAAAAGGTGGTGCCCCAAGTACCGCCCGCCTACGTTCAAGGAGATTTCCAACGAAACGAGTATTGGACGTTGCGGGGTAAGTTGGATGTACCCAAAGAACGGTACGTAGCCCTGACCGAAGTACCGACCCAAGACCCCAGCCAACGATTGTACTGTTGGGCGGGAATGACCGCGTTACAAAGGGCAAAAACGTTGTGGGATTTGGACGAAATGTTGGAAGAACAAGGTTTTGCCAAAGAAGACCGGCTGGGTGTATTGGACAGCGCCTGGAGACTGTTGCCGGATGCCAAAAAAGAAGACCCAGCCACAGCGGAAAGATTAAGGGCGGAAATGGCGGCGGTAATAGGCAACGAAGGGATTTCCGAACTCCGAATGGAAGAGTGGCGAAAAAAATACCCAGCACCGAAAAACCAACCCAAACCCAAATCATCCCCAAAGAGGTTGTGAAAATATATGGGGACGGGCCTGGAGGCGGCGATTTTGAGCCGGATCGGCCGGAAAAAACCTGAGGAATATCGGGAATATGCCGCAGGGTTTTTTCGGGACGAGGCGGCCAAAAGCGCCCCTCCAGGTTCGTTCAGCTATTTTTTCACAACCTCAAAGGCCAAAAAGGCAAAGAAGGCCAACAACAATGAATCATCCAAGTCAAGATAGGCGCAGCGGGACAACCATTGGAGAACAATCACCATGACGAAGACCATTCGGGACGTATTTGATTTACCTCGGGCCGAAGACATTCGGGCGATGGGGTTTGTGGTAAGGCTCAACGACTCGTTGTTGAACCCGGAACAACAACGGAAGTTGGTCGATGATTATGTGATTACGCCCACGGTACAGAGGGAGTTGCCGCGGATTTTGTCGAGCATGAAGCAGGTGTGGACTCGGGGTGAGGAGTATGGGCGGTTTATTCATGGTAGTTTTGGAAGTGGTAAATCACATTTTTTGACGATGTTGTCTTTGTTGTTGGAGGGGTCGGATGCGGCGTGGGATAAGTTTCGGCCCGTGTTTGAACCGGCTGCGGCGACTTTGGGATCGGGGGCCGAATACCAAACGTGGACGCAGACGGCGAATCTGTTGGTGGTGCGGGCACATATGCTGACGACCCGCGGCAAGACCACGGGGCTCGATTGGACGGTGTATACGGCGCTCAACGACACGTTAAAGGCGCGGGGAAAAGAGCCGTTTGGGTATGTGAATGCCGAGGCGATTTTAGACGAGGTGCGGGCCGAAGCCAAAGCGTATGGGGCAGCGCTGTGGCGACGGTTGGCAGACGCCGGGATCATCGAGGACGAAAAAACGTTTGAGGCCATGGCCAAGGATTCGGCTTTGGGTCGGGAGGCGTTTGCCAAAGGGTGGCTGAAGTTGAAAGGGCGGGATATCGCTACGTCGGGAACCGATTTGCCGTGGAGTCAGGGCCTGAACCGGATGGCGGAGCACGTCAAAGCCCTGGGATATTCGGGGATTGTGTTTGTCTTGGACGAGTTTTTGTTGTGGCTTGCGGAAAAGTCGGGACAGGAATTTGTGCGGGAAATCAACAATCTAAACGTGATGGTGGATCATACTACCGGGCAGCGGGCGTTGCCGTTGTTTGTGTTGATAGCGCGCCAGAGAAATCTGAAGGAGTTTTTTCCGGACCTGATTTCGGAAGACAAAATCCATGAACATTTGAACCACCATTCCAAACGGTTTGAGGAAACGCGACTGGAAGATGTGGAACTGCGTCATATTGTGGCGGGGCGGGTGCTGCGGCCATTGGACAAAGAAGCGGTGCGGCAGGTGACCGACTCGTTGGCTCAACGGCACGCCAAAGCGTTGCCGACGTTGTTGGCCCATGCGGACTTGGATTATTTGCGGGATGTGTATCCGTTTCATCCGGCGCTTATCGAAATGTTGGTGGATGTGACGTCGTTGATGCAGCGGGAGCGGTCGGCGTTGCGGCTGTTGTATGAACTGTTGGTGGTGTTTTATCCCGAATTGCCGCTGGGAGAACTTTTGCCCGTGGGGGCGGCGTTTGAGGCTTTGTTTCCGGAATCGGGGGTGGAGGCGCAAAAAAAGGTGGACCAGATGCAGGATATCCACCGGCAATATTATACGCGGCTGCGACCGGCGATGCGGGAGTTGGCGAAGTCGGGGGTATTGGGACCCATCGGGGAGCGGGAAAAGGCGTTGGACCAGATGATCAAAACGGTGTTGTTGGGGGAAGTGTCGCCGCGGTTAAAGGGGAATGGGTTGACGATTGAGCGGTTGGTGTTGCTCAACGCCGTGGATATCGAAGGAGAACAGTTGCGGGGTATGGTGAATGTGGCGCGGGCGGATCTGTTGGCTTTGTCCCAACAGGTGCCGGATTTGCAGGTCGTGGGGGAAGGCAAAACCGCGTTGGTGACGTATGTGTTGGACAAGGTGGGGTTTGCCGAGGTGCTGGGAAGGGCCAAATCCAAGGTGGACAATGAAACGCGGCGGTTTTCTGAACTGTGGCGGGCATTCAAAAAGGAGTTGGGGGTGGAAGGGCTTAAAGGTTTTGGGGAAGGGGAAAAAAACGATGGGGAGGTGACGATCAAATGGCGAAACACGGAACGGAAGGGGCGGCTGAAGTTTGGGAATGTGCGGGAGTTGACCGATGAGGACTTTGTGCCGCCGGACGGGGGATTTACGGTGTTGGTTGATTATCCGTGGGATGCGCCGGGATACACGGTGGATGAGGACCGGAACCGGGCCAACAAGGTGCGGCAAACCAAAGGCACGTTGTATACGTTGTGTTGGTTACCGCGGCATTTGAGCCCGTTGGAACGGGAGTTGTTAACGAATTTGGCGGCGGCGCGGTACGTGGTGTCGACTGTTGGGCAGGAAGATTTGTTGACGAGCCATGGACCGGCGGATCGGGTGCGGATTGTGGAGCAGGCGAGCACCCGGATGAAACAGCTTGAGGGGGAGTTGGTTAAATTGCTCCAGATGATCTATTTGCAACAAAGTGAGTGGGTGGCGTTGGTGTCGGATGTGGACAGGCGACCGGTTGCGGAAGACAGTCTGAAGGGGAATTTGGAATTTGCGGCAAAAATGTTGTTGGACCGGAAGTTTCCGCAGCATCCCCGGTTTTTGGCGGAACCCAAAAAGGGGGAGTTGGAATTGTTGTTGGCGTGGATGGTGCAGGCTGGGGAAAGCAATGTGTCGGTGGCGTACGATGGGACCACGGAACGGGTGTTAAAAACCTTGGGGCAGCCGCTCGACGTGGTGAATCTGGGGCAATCCAAAGCGTCGCTTCGGTTGGATACACAATATATCAAAACGGTATTGCAGGAAACCGACAAAGAAAGTGTGGCGTGGGCGCCGATTGAAGAAAAATTGCGGAACACATTTGGGTTTTTGCCGATGGTGAGCCGCCTGTTTTTGGCGTTTGTGTGCCAACGAACCCACCGGGCGTTGCGTGAGGTGACGTTGGAACCGATAGAAGTGAAGTTGGATATGCCGACAGTAGCGGGAGTGCGGCTGCAACGGGGGAAATTGTTGGGTGTGACGGAGTGGTCGCAGGTGCGGGAGTTGGGGCAGGCGTTGTTTGGGGTGCCGATGCCCGCGGTGCATCGGTCGTTGCAGGAACAGGACCGGTTTGCGGTCGCGTTAAAAAAGGCGGGGATAGAGAAACGGAAGGTGCTGCAAGAAGTGCATACGCAACTTGTACAATTGGGGGTGGGTGACGGGGCGAGGCTTGTGGAAATCGGGGAGGCCAACGAGCGGCTTGCGGGTTTGGCGGCGAAAAACCCCGACAGCATGGACGTGTTGCAACAACTGCTTTTGGCATGGCCTGCGGAGTTGGTGGAATCGTTGGGAAAAACGGTGAAGCGGGTAGAGGAATTTCAAGGTGCGTTGGAGCAGATCGATCGGCAGACGTTGGACCATTTGAATAAAGCGGTGGCTCACGGGACGGCCGGAGATGGCGTAAAAGAGTGGCTGAATCAGTTGGGTGAAGGGTTGACGGCGTCGGACCGGAAGGTCACGGTAACAAAGAAGTGGATTGCGGATTGGAACCAGGGGGCGCAACGATGGCTTGGGGAGTTGATCCGAAGGCCGGTGGTGCAGGCGGTGCCGGTGGTGCAGGCGCCGGTGGCGGCAGCAGTGCAGGCTGTGGTGGTGGTGCCGACGGCGGCAAAATCGGGCGTGAGGGAGCGGGTTTGGTCGCGGAAGGTCAACGTGGCGGATCACGCCGAGGTTGAACAATTTTTGATGGCGTTTCGGGACGAAATCAACGGGCTGGGGGGTGGGGATATCCAGGTAGATGTTGTGTTTCGGAAGGAGGAGCCATGAGCGGGGCTCAACTGTTGTTACGAAGGCTGTTGGAACAGGCCGGCGGAGTGCCCCAGTCCGAATATGTGCTGATCAAAAACGAGGGTGGGTTGGATGAGTTGGAGGATGAGTTGGTGATGGGTGGGGTGCGGATCGCGGTGCGGCGGGTGAACACCGAAATCGGGTTGCGGCATGTGTTGTGGAAAGCGCAGGGGGCACCCTTGGTGGTGTTGTTATCTAAGGAGCTGACGGAACGGATCACTCAGGCACCCGACTTGTTGCGGCGGGCGAAAAATCACCGGGTTCATGCGTTGTCGGCGACCGATGTGTTGGAGGCGGTCTTAGGGGTGCGGGTGGTGGGACCGGCCACGGCCAACATGGAACGGTTGGCGTTGGAACATTTGGGGGAGTTGACCACGCTGGTGGCGCAGCGGACGGTTCCCACGGTATTGGATAGTCGGTTGTTGATGGAACTGTTGGTGGATGTGTGTGTGGGCGAAGAGGTGCGGAAACAAAGTGCGGCCGAACTGTTGGCGAAGTGGGTGACGTTGCCGGCGCCGCCAAAGTGGGATGAGTCGGTGATCACGTTGGTGGCGGAAACGTTGCCGCAGTTGTTTGGGGATGAAGGAAAACTGTTGGCGTGGGCGGTGGGGGATTTGTCGCAGCGACCCAAAGAACTGGTGGTGCATGGGGCGTTGTTGACGGTGGAGGAGCAGGATATTCCAAGGGCTGCGTGGGGGATGTTGTGGGAGGCGTCCACAAAAGTTCCGCTAAAGGACATGGACCGGCGGGTTTTGCGGGATGTGTTGGTGCGGTTGGTGGAAGAAACATTGGATGTGTTGGGGGATAAAGCCGCGGGGTTGTTGGAATCGGCAGATGGGATTGGGAAACAGGTATTGACGCCGAAACAAATGCAGACCAGTTCGGTGTTGCCGTTGGCGTTTGAAAACAAATGTTGGCAATTGGCCGAGGATGCGGCCAACGGAAAGGGGATTTTGGCGGAGCACCTGGAGCGGTTGTTGGCGCATCGGGGGGCGCGGCATCGGGGAGCGGACCTGGAAGTGTTGACGGCGATAGCGCGGCTGTCGCGGTATGTGCAAGAGCCGGTGCGGCCAGGGGGGAGTGTGTTGGAGCGGGTGCAAAGGTACCAACAAAACGGGGCGTTTGCGGATTTGGCATTGGCGTTGCTGCAAAGGGGGTTGGCCAAGACGGCGCAGTTTCATGCGCAGGCGAAACAGTTGGCGGACCGTGTGCGTGAGGTGCGGGACGAAGAAAATCGGCGGTTTGCGGAGATGTTGGCCCAAGGGTACGAAGCGGCACTCCATGCGGAAGGGGTGGTGCCGCTGCACCGGGTGTGGAAACGGATGGTCACGCCGGTATGGGACCAGGATCCGGGGGCGAAGTTGTATGTGGTGGTGTTGGATGGGTGTAGTTATCCGGTGTTTATTGAACTGCTCCAAACCTTGGCCCAGGACAGTCAATTTGCGTTGGGGGTCAAACCCGATGAGACAGGAAGGGTGATTGGGCTGCCGGGGTTGGCGCCGTTGCCGACGGTGACAAGTCATGCGCGGGGAGCGGTGTTTTTGGGGGAATTGCCCAACGATCCGCTGGTGGCGGAAACGGTGTTTCGGGATCAGGACGAGGCGAGAACCGACAAAGCGCGGTTTCAGCAAAATGGGTCGTTGGTGGGGAGGCAAAAGAAGTTGTTTTTGAAAGGGGATTTGGCGGATGGGGGAGTCGCGTTGATGAAGGCGTTGGGGGATACGGCGGTGGACGTGGTGGCCGCGGTGTTTAATGCGGTGGATGATCAAATCGGGTCGGCCAATACGGGGGCGGTGGTGCGTTTGCTGCCGGACCATATTGTGGCGTTTGTGCCGAGTTTGAAAGCGGCTGTGGAGGCGGGAAGGCGCATATTGGTGACGGCAGACCATGGACATTCGCCGTTTGTGGACAAAGAAAGACGGGTCGGAGCGGGAAAGTCGCCGCGGTTTATGGGGTTGGCCGATGGGGAAGTGGCGCCGGACGGATTTTTGGAAATCGATGTAAAAGGGCTGGGCGGGGAGCCGGAAAGGCGGGCGTTTGCTTGGAAATGTGGGGTGTATTTGGGCAGTCCACAAGTGGGGTTTCATGGGGGGTGTGCGTTGGAGGAAATGGTGGTGCCGCTGGTGTGGTTGGAGCGGGACGGGTTGTTTTTCGACGAGCCGTTGTGGTGGTACGGATTGGGTGCGGTACCCGCTCCGGCGCAGACCAAGGCGGTGTTGCCGCCGTGGGTGACGCCGGTGCCAACGGATCCGGTGGGGGGAACGAAGCAAAAAGATAAACAATTGCCGTTGTTTGAACCGGGGGTGCGGGCGGAATTGTTGCCGATTTCGGCGGAAGTGTTGGCGGGTCTTGTGGACGATGAAAAGCGGGTGTTGGTTTTGTTGTGGGACAGTGGCTCGGCGCGGGCGGGGGAGTTGGCGGAACGGTTGGGGAAAACGCCGTTGCGATTAAACGGGTTGATGCGAAAGTTGCGGTTAAAACTGTTCGAAGCCAATCTGGTGTTGTTTAGCGATGAAGTGTTACCCAGCGGGGAAGTGTTGTATCGGTATCAGGGACCGGATGGGGGAGGGAAGCGGACGTGAGTACGAACGAAGCAGCGGCGATTGTGGCGGCATTGCGGGCGGGGGTGGTGCCGAAGCGGGGGTTGGAGCACTTGGTGACGGGGCTCGACCCGCTGTGGGCAGCGGTGGCTCAGGAATTGGATTACGTGGGTTCGGGTCGGGGATTGTCGAAGTGGGTTCGGGGGGAATATGGAACCGGCAAAACGTTTGCGACGCGGTATTTGTGTGCCAAGGCGAGGGAGAAAAAGTTTGTGACGGCCGAGGTGCAGATTTCGATCAACGATACGCCGCTGCACCATTTGGAGACAGTGTATCGGCGGTTGGTGGAACGATTGGAAACGGCGGCGGACGGGGTGAATGCGTTGCAGGCGATTGTGGAGGGGTGGTTGTATCAGGTGGGGGAAGAGGTGACGCGGCTTCGGGGAATTAGAGAAAACGACCCGGATTTTGTGGAGGCAACCGAGGAACGACTGGACGACAAGTTGGCGGAGATTTCCAGGCGGAATCCGGCGTTTGCTGCGGTGCTGCGGGGGTATCATCGGGCGTTGGATCGGGGGGATTTTGGGACGGCGCAGGGATTGTTGGGGTGGTTGAGTGGACAACCGCATACGGATAAGGCGGTGCTGCGGGAAGCGGGGATCACGGGAAAGGTGGATGGACAGGCGTCGTTGGCGTTTTTGGCGGGGCTGTTGTTTCTGGTGCGGCAGTCGGGGTATTGCGGGTTGGTGGTGGTGCTTGATGAGGTGGAAACGATACAGCGGGCCAATGCGTTGACAAGGGAAAAGGCGTTGAATGCGCTACGGCAGTTGATGGACATGTTGGCGAAGGATGAGTTGCCGGGGATGTATTTGATGGTGACGGGGACGCGGGATTTTTTTGAGGGGTATAAGGGGCTGCGGGCGCTGGGGCCGTTGTATCAGCGGGTGCATGTAAACTTTGGGGAGGATGCAAGGTTTGATAATTTGCGGGCGCCGCAGGTGAGGTTGTTGCCGTTTGATGAAGGGAGACTGTTGGAGGTAGGGAAAAAAGTGCGGGATGTGTATCCGACCCCATTTCGGGAACGGGTGGTAAGCCGAGTCAACGATGGGTTTTTGCGGGCGTTGGTTTCCCAGGTGACTGCCGGATTTGGGGGAAAGGTGCAGGTGGCGCCAAGGTTGTTTTTGCGGGAGTTGGTGGATGTGTTGGATCGGGTGGACCAACATGAGGGGTATGATCCGGCGGAACATTACCGGTTGGAGATGGGCGACGATTCGCGGTTTTCGGCGGACGAATTGGCGGCGAAATATGGGCGGGCGGAGCTGGATGGGGTGGATGAGGTTGAAGAGGTGGATGGAGTGGACGAGGGAGATCCCAGTGTAACGCCGCGCAGGTTGGATGGCTGAAGGATGGGGGTTGTTGATGGGAGCGTTTGAGCGGCTGCATCCGCATGTCAGGCACGCGATTGTGCACGATCTGGGGTGGAAGGCGTTAAGACCGGTGCAAGAGGGCACGATTGATGCGGTGTTGGACGGGTGTAACGCGGTGGTGTTGGCGCCTACGGCGGGTGGGAAAACCGAAGCGGCGATGTTTCCGGTGTTGTCGCGTATCTTGTCCGAGCAGCAGGAAGGCGTGGCGGCGTTGTATATCTGCCCGATTCGGGCGCTGTTAAATAACCAGGAGGAAAGATTGCGGGGGCTTACGCGGATGGTGGGGCTTGACGTGTTTAAGTGGCATGGTGACGTGGGAGATGGGGCGAAGGAACGGTTTAGGAAGAGCCCGACACAGGTGTTGATGACGACGCCAGAGTCGTTGGAGGTGATGTTGGTCAGTGCGCGGACGGATTGTGAGGTGTTGTTTCGGGGACTGGGGGTAGTGGTGATAGACGAAGTCCATGCGTTTGCGGGGGATGATCGCGGGGCGCATCTGATGGCGATTGTGGAACGGCTGGTGGGGGTGTGTGGGCGGGATGTGCAGAGAGTTGGGTTGTCGGCGACGGTGGGGAATCCGGGGGTGATTGGCGAATGGTTGAGGGGGAGCAGTGGGCGGGAGTTTCGGTTGGTGGATCCGCCGAAGGCGGCGGTGAGACGGGATTTGAGGGTGGAGTATTGTGAAGACGAGTTGGGGGTGGCGAGCACGATTGTGGCGAAAGCGAGGGGAAAAAAAAGTTTGGTGTTTGTGGAAAGCCGGTCGAAGGCGGAAAAAGTGGCGTTGGCGCTGGGTGGGCGGGGGGTGGATGTGTTTATTCACCACAGCGCGGTAAGTAGGGCGGACCGTGCGTTGGCGGAGGAGCGGTTTACGCGGGGGGAAAACACGGCGATTGTGTGTACGTCGACGATGGAGTTGGGGATCGATGTGGGGGATTTGGACCAGGTGATTCAGGTGGGGGCGCCGAATTCGGTGGCGTCGTTTTTGCAGCGGGTGGGACGGACGGGCAGAAGAGCGAACACGGTGGCGAATGCGACGGTGGTGTGTCAGACAGCCGAGGAGTTGTTACAAGCCGTGGCGGTGTTGTTTCTGGCGGAGTCGGGATGGGTGGAGGACGTGCGACCAGATCATGAAGCGGTGTTTGTGCTGGCGCATCAGGTGATGGCGCAAGAGATTAGGCTGTCGGAGGCACTCTATGGCAAGTCGCCAAAGCTCATCGCTTGGCTGGGGCGTTGCCTTGAGCGTCAGGCGGCAAACAGATTTCCGGATGCCAGCCGAGCGCTCGTAGCG
>JABWCM010000135.1 GCA_013360285.1 Myxococcales bacterium | reverse complement strand
ACGCGAGCCATTGGCCTACTGCGTCGGTCCTGCCTCGGTCGGCCCATCCTCAGCGTACCTTCGGGTACGCCTCCGGTGGGCCTCGGTCGGCAGGCCCGCGTCGCTACGGCCACTGTCTCGCTCGCCGTTATTTTTTTCCCAAACACCCTCTAAGTGACTGGTGTTTTTTGATGAAATATTTGTCCTGGCCGCCTTTGGCCGTCTCGCCCGTAAAAATCCCTGCGCCATATTCCCGATATGACTCAGGATTTTTCCGGACGATCCGGCTCAAATTCCGCTGGCCAAAAATTCCCCTAAAAAAGCACCAGCCACCTAGGTGACTGGTGTTTTTTGATGAAATATTTGTCCTGGCCGCCTTTGGCCGTCTCGCCCGTAAAAACCCCTGCGCCATATTCCCGATATGACTCAGGATTTTTCCGGACGATCCGGCTCAAATTCCGCTGGCCAAAAATTCCCCTAAAAAAGCACCAGCCACCTAGTTGGACTTTCTGAGTAAGTTACTTGCTCAGAAATGGTGGGTCACGCGATTACGCTAACACCGAGCGTCGCTGGGATCAACGATTGTTGTCGGTTATGATGAAAGGTCGTCTTGCGTCCGTCTTTGGGATTTTTGTTCTATGACTGCAAGAAGTGCAGGGAGCGAAACGGTTGTGGCGAGTAGACAACAACCGACCCCAATAACCAGAGTTAGACCAAGAGACTGCATTCCGCGGTGGTCCGCGACCATCATGGAACCGAGGCCGGCGATGGTGGTGAGCGCAGACAACGTGACTGCCCGCCCGATGCTCCTCCACAAAGCCCCAGGCGGCGTATTTTGCCTGTATCGATGCATCAAATGTACGCCGCTGTCGATTCCAATACCTAATATAAGAGGCAGTGACATTAAATTAGCGAAATTGTAACCAATATTGAGAATGTTCATCAAGCCGACCATCCACACCCCACCGAGTGCCAGTGGGAACATGGCAAGAAGCGTGTCCTTCGTGGACCTGAAGTCGATCCAGACCAACACAAAAACGATGACTGCCGCCAGATAGGCTGCGTTGACGAGGCCTCTCTTTAGCAGGTCACCGAATTCAATAAACGTGATCGGCAAACCGGTCACTTCTGGATCCAATTGTCGCATAAATGAATTGAACTCGTTCATGAACTTCGGGTCCGCAATGGACCCTCGCGGAAAAACACGCAGCACGAGTCGCAGCCCATCCGTTGTTTCTTTTGAAAGCAGTTCCTTAATGGCCGTTGGAAGGTCTCTTATTGTCATGACATCGGTTTTGGACCTAAGAAACGACTGGACCGCCTCCAGTGTGTCACCCAAACGGCTTTCGAAGTTGCCGAGACGTGTTCGCAGAACGTTCGGATCCATGGTACGGGCGACGTGAATGATTGATTTTATTACCTTTGCGGACTCTCGAACTGCCGGAAGCAATGAGTCCTGTTTGTGCATTTTGAGTGTCACGGGCAGATCCACTTCGAGATAACTTAACAAACGGACCAGTTCCGCGACAAATTCGGTCGGATCTCGTTCTTCGTTGGCTGAAAAAACAAGTCGGGGGATTCGTTGCGCATGCGTCTGCATTTCGTGAATCAGCGGCTTTTTTTTCTCCTGATCGGATGGTAGGTAAGTGGCTACGGATTCTACTCGTGCCACCAAGTCTCTGCGGGAAAGCAGTTTCCGAGTGGTCTCCCGTGCTTCAAGCTCGGAATTCGAGACCATCACGGCAAAATCCGGACTGAACGCGTCGACATGTCTCAGTGTATTGTAGGCCGTGACTGCTTCAGTCCCATCGGGAAGGAATTCGCTGATGTCGAAGCTGAATTCAATAGGGCGAATCATTGCACCCAAACCAATTGTGATCGTGACGGAGACGATGAGAATCCACCGACTTCCGCGCGCACGAGCGTGATCGGTAACCGAAAATTCCCATGCCGGAACCGGATAAGGTTTGTTGTTTCGTTCGAGATAGGCTCCGCGGATCGCTATTACCGCCGGGAGTAGGGTAAGATAAGCAACCAACTCAACGGCGAGACCCGTAGCGGAAATAATCGCCAATTCCGTCATTCCGGTAAAATCGCTGAACGCCATCGCCAAAAATGCTGCTACCGTCGTCAATCCACCTGTCACCACGCCGGGGCTGGCACTTTTTAGCGTGTCACGCAGGGCTTCTTTGGTTGTCGGATTTCGGTGCTTGGCTTCAACAAACCTGGACAGAACGTGGATACCGTAATCCACACCCAGCCCGACTAGGATGGCAAGAAATACTGAAGAAAGTAAGTTAAGGTTGTCAAACATCAATGATGCGAACGCCAGGGTAAGGATGATCCCGACGAACAGAGGCAAAAAGGTCAGCGCGGTGCTCCAGAGCGACCGATATGCTATTCCAAGGATGAGCAACACTAGCATACCGGACACAACGGATGTGACCCACACATCGTGTTGAATTTGTAATGTTTCTGCTTCGATAAAAGCCGGATTCCCAGTCAACGAAACGGAGACGCCGTCAGGCAGCAACTTGCGGGCGGTAGCTCGTACCGTCTGCACAAACGGGATGACTTCGGTAACCTGCTCGCTGGACGATGCCGGACTGATAAAAAGAAACAAAACTCGACCGTCGTCGGTTGTGGTGTACCCATAGGCATCCAGTCCGGCCGCGGTCAGTTCAACTTGGCTTCCCGCAGTTCCGATGAGTGCCAGTTCAGTCCAGTCTGGATCGGTGAGCGCGTCGTAAAGCACCTGAAAGGTACCCACGAACACTCGTTGCGCTTCTTCAACGCCAATCTGTACCTTGGTAAGTGGTGTGAGCCTGTCCGTGTCCCCTTCTTCGATACGTGCGAGCAGGTCGTTGAGGCGATGCAGAGCACCGGTGGTTCCCACGACCGTGAGTTCCGCAGGAGCCTCGTCTGGAACCATTGACGCGAGATTTCGTAGCGTGTTTTCGATTCGTTCTACGGTTTCAACCGGTGGAAACAGCAACGCAAATTTTCTGAACTCCTGAAAGTTCATCCTGTAGGTCACTTCCCTGACGAATTGTTTGTTTTTTCGCAACTCGGTTGCCAATTCGTCAGCGTAACGACGATTGATCTGGGGATTTGACCCCTCGACTATGGCCACCAAATGGAGCGGAGTACCGAATTCTCGCAGAAATCGGTGGTAGCGGGCGGCAGTTGGGTTGTCTTCGCTGACCATCTGTTGGCGGGACGTGTCAATGCCAATGCCTTTCCATGCCAATACCGCAAGTCCAAGCGCCAGCAACACACCCCAGATGATCACAATGGTTGCCGGTCTGTGGATGATTTGGTTTGAAAATGTCCTAAACCAACGATTCACAACGAAGTCCTCCTCCTGAGGTGGAACCATATCAGGGGTTGTCCTTTTCGCCTACCCATCGGTGCTCGGGGGCAAAAAATCGTTCAGAAATCCCGATTTCTCGCTATTTTTCGAAGCGAAATCGCAGATCTACTTGCGAATTCGGGTCCCGCGACAGATAGGCGAGCAGGGGCGTGCCGGTAGCACGTCGAGCCTGTCTATGGGGAGCGCGATGGAGCTAACGGGGCTGTTTGGCAGTCAGCTCAAGATTTGTGGTCTAGGTGGCTGGTGTTTTTTAGGGGAATTTTTGTCCTGGCGGCCTTTGTCCGTCTCGCCCGTAAAAATCCATGCGCCATATTCCCGATATGATTCAGGATTCTTCTGGACGATCCGGCTCAAATTCTGCTTGCCAAGTATTCCATCGAAAAACACCACACACCTAGCACTACTGTGTCACAAACGCCCGGCATTCGGCCGACGCTGCATCCCCGATCCGCCCCGCTGCTCCCGACGAGGTATTCCCGATACCCCATAGGGAGCGCCAAGGCGGTCTCGGGGCGCATCGTTGGCCTCGGTGCTCAGGCTCTTTGTGACACAGTAGTGCTAGACGCAACACAATCTTGTTGGGGTCGATAGTAGGCATTGCAACGCAGGTTGCGCCTTGAATTTCCTCGCTAACAACGGAGAGATACGATGATACCTCAATCGAAATGGAAGCTTTCATCAACTAAAGTGAACCCTTGTTACCAACCCGTCGCCGGGACATGTGGGTGGCGTGACGCCCAACACGAGCGTAAGTCACAATTGCCGTGTGGTGTTCGCGGGAATTCCCGGGTTGAACGGGCGGTCGCCGTGGTGAAAAATGATCGGATGTTGTGGACGTGGTCTCACGTCCAAATTTTGACGCTATCTTACTTGATTTCTGTTCTAACTTTGGTCGCATGCGAACAACCGCGGACCGGTGTTCCCAGTTTGAGCCCGCCAAGTAATTCTTTGTTGCCGGCGGAAGCCTCCGACGCGGTCACCGCGGAATCCGATGCAACCGGGAATGCCCCGCTCCCGGGCGTTCCGGTTCATGGGACAGTTCAGTCGACTCCCGATCCGGTAAACGTAAAACGATGGTTACCAGCTTTCAAAGGGCTGTTTGACCACGAACACGACACGCAGGTGACGCCTTCTCAGGAAGAGCCGGGTACCACCAATACGATTGTCGTAGTGACTCCGCCACCCGATCTGCACGTCGCGAAAGGTACCCCGTTCTCAGTAGAATTTCGAGTGCCCGGCGATGTCAGCGATTCCGTGGTCTGTATTCCCGAAGAATCGCTGGTTGAGAAGAACGAAAACAATGGACTTTGGACCTGTACCTACGACCCGAAACGCGGCGGTGATGGGTGGCAAACATTGCGTGTTGGCGTGTTGAACCCAGTCCAACCCGCATTAGCGGCCGAGTGGCAAGTGTATTACGACAATAACCCTCCGGTACTGGACGCAGTTAAATACAAAAAAACGTTCCTTATTGACGATTTGGACTTTTCGACTGCCGGAAACATGATGGTAAGTGGTTTGGTCACCGATTGGTTGCCGCCGCAGATCGTTGCAGAGGCGCCCCCATCCGTGTGGCTGAAAGTGAACGGAGTCGTAAAACAGGTTCATTTCGAAACGGAATCGTTTTTTTGGGCGATCATCAAGACGGAACAAGGATGGAATTCTTTTGAGGTTTTCGCTGAAGATTCTGCCTTTAATACAACGAGTTACATGCTTCCGCCGCTGGTTGTTGACAAAGCACCTCCGACGATGACGGTCTATTCACCGGATACGCCCGACGGTGCGCTTTATGGACAAGATTCCCTGAAAATCTGGGTAAAAACCGAAGACGATTCGACTTTTGTACCAACAGTCACTATGAGGATTGGCGATATGGCTCCGGTTGCCGGAACTCCCGTCGGCACCGGCGAAATCGTGGAGTTTTGGGTTTCTGGCTTCGCCGGACAGAAGTTGGCAACTTTTGAGGCGGTCGATATTGTTGGGAAAAAGACAACGCAGGCTCACCATCTTCTGCTTGATAAGAGTGGTCCGTTTATTTGGCTTGATTTGCCTCTGGCAGACGGTGAGTGGTTTAATAAGACATCCATGGACTTAGGGGGGGGAGTGGAAGATTCGGGTGCAGGGGTCCACTCTGTTCTTGTGTCGGTGTATGGACCGAATGGGTATGAATTTGACGCGGTGGTGCCCCAGGATGAGCCAAAAGTATTGGGCGTGACTCTTTCAGGAATCACAGTGCCTCTGGGAAAGGACGGGTTGTATGAACTGAAGGTCACTGCCACTGACGCGCTTGGTAACATAACTACGCTGAGTAAGAACTTCAAATTAGACACCGAAGCACCGGCAATCACTCAGGAGCCAACGTACTTTATACCCGAGTTGGGCAATACTACGACACAGTATGTGAACGGCAAGTTGTCGATGAAGCCAGATGGGGGTCAGGTGACAGTACTTACGGAGTCGCTATGCAAGGTGCACTGTGGGCAGATTGTGAAGCACCCAAATCGACTCTCATACTCCAACAGCAACAGTGTTGCCCAGAACAACCTACCGAGTTTTAAGATAAAAACGACCGGTGCGGGCGGTTCCTCAATGGCCGCCGTCAAATACTCTTTTTTGTTCAATGACGGAGCAGCCACACCGGAAAAGACTGTGCCATGGGGCGGGATTATTCCCCTCTCAACACAGACAATTTGGGGTATAGATTCGATTCCGGACGAGAGCAACCCGCTACCTACGGGTCTTATTGTTACAGCATTCGATACGGCTGGAAATGCTCGGTCGTTGCAACTTAACTTCGACCTTATCCTTTCGACGCCACCGATACCTTACGAAGTGGTGTCGCCGTCGCCGTCATACGGGCCCAATCCAACAACAGCGACTCTTAGCTTTCTAGCCAAAAACGTTCATGTTCCATTTGACGGGGGGGACGACGATATGCTGACAGCAGCGCGAATCAAGTTTTATAACCCGTATGAAATGCCTATCGCTATTTCACTGAATGGCGATAGCGCGGCTCCGAAAACCGCAGTTAAACTTAAAGGTAAGTACTACTATCTTAATGGAGACGATTTTACGCCAAACAATGAAGCTGCGTGTTGTCCGTTTTGCAAACCCAACACGTGTACCTATCTATCGGCCTTATCGTCCACAGGGGCCAAGTGTCAGTTGCCGTCGAATGTAGACGAGTCAGTCGAAGCGAACTTTGAGTTTGCGCTTGATGACGTTGTGTGGCATGTGCTGGCCGCTGACAAATATAAAACGAGTATGTCGTCGACAAGTGTCGTGCTGTTACCTGGAGAAGTCGGATTTGCCGATTTGGGTGGCTGGACAGGTTGGGCGTATTGTACGTTTCCAACGCCTGTTAACTTAGCGATTCAAAGCAAGAGCGGTGCTTCCGGTACTTCGGTGTCGGGAATGTATCTATGGTCGGGCGCCAATTCGTGCGAAAATCCATGGCCAAAGGGGAAAACACTGCTGACGGAATCGGCTTGGTGCACAACACTCAATATGCCCCCGGCTTCGGATCCTTGCTGGAAGCAGATCCCTGGATACTGCGGTTCTCCCTATGTCCACAAGCGATATATTCACGCGAAATTATTAACAGAAGTTGAGTTTTCTACAGTACATGCGGACGACGTACCGCTTTTTTGGACGTCGGCGACGACACTGAAGGCAACAGAACTAGGACTGGTTTCGCAGGGGAGCCTGGGCGGAAACGTGGTGACAAATGCTGGTTTGCCAGGCAAATCATCGCCGTTTTGATCTCTTCGAGGGTGTTTAAATATTTAGACACCCTCTTCATGCACATTTGTCTCCCATGTGCCGGTCCGCGAACATCTTTGGGTGACGCAGAAGTTATTTGCCTTCAATGTGGCGGGGTGTGTCGACCGCTAAGGAGTACCCACGACAGCGGTATCCGCCGGTGTTTCCGAAAACTAGTTTGCATAGTTGTGTGGAATTCGGAACCATTCGGCGGTGATCTACAATAGCGGTGATTGGCGATAGGCGATTGTGAGTGAATCTGTTACCATTGTGAACGGTTGCGTTTGTTGGGACTTATTTCGCGGTTGCCTGTTTTCATGTCCATTCCCCACAACACATCGGAAGAGCTTGGTGTCCATCGGGATGCTCCCAGGAATGGTGACGCGGTGTGCGCTGGTTCTGAAAATGACACCGCGATTGCCCCCGCAACAGTAGTGGCTGTTTCGGACCGTCCAGCACCCGTAGGAAATCCAACCGTACGATCACTTAAGGCCAAACAGCGCAGACTTCAGGCCCACACCGATGAACAATCAACATCTCCCCTGAAGCCGAGGACTCCCGTTGGCGATGCACGACCGGCCGCTCCGAGCGCACCGGCGGATACTCCTGGCGGACAGCAGGAGGATCAAGACATATTCGAAGACCCACTTGTGGGCACCCTCCTTGATGGTCGTTACCGGATTGGGGAACTGATCGGACTTGGTGGAATGGGGCGGGTTTACCGTGCGACCCAAGTGGCCGTTGGGCGCCCGGTAGCGATCAAGGTACTACATCGTTATCTTACCGCTAGTACCAAATCAGTGCGGCGCTTTAATAAGGAAGCGCGAGCGGTGTGTCGCCTAAATCATCCAAATATTGTGGTAATTTACGACCATGGCCACACGCCGGAAAATTACCTGTATATGTCCATGGAGCTGTTGTCTGGGATTTCGCTCAAACAACTGATTCAGAACCGTGGTCGGTTTGCGTTGGATGAGGCGATATCGTACCTGCTTCAAATTTGCGATGCGCTAAAATTGGCACATTCGGTTGGGGTAATACACCGTGATCTGAAGCCGGACAACATTATGTGTATCCCGCTTCCAGACGGAGGCTGGAGGCTAAAAGTACTCGATTTTGGCATTGCAAAGGTATTTAGTGAAGAATCAAGGCGAAAAGAGAGTTTGACCAACGACGTTCTCGGTACACCTGAGTATATGCCTCCGGAACAGATTCGTGCACGTGAGGTTGGGCCGGAGTCCGACTTTTATCCCATCGGGGTTATGCTGTTCGAGATGTTGACTGGTTGTCGGCCGTTCGAGGCGGATTCACGAGTTGAGTTGTACATCAAGCATCTCAACGCCACACCAGCGACATTACCCGCATTGTTGCCTAGGGATCGCCGAACGAGTTTACATGCGCAGGAATTGCTTGACCGGTTGCTTGCTAAAGAACGACATCTACGCCCCGCCGATGCCGACGAGTTGCGTGCATGTTTGCTCGCCGTTCAGAATGATGCGCCCCTTCCGTCACCGTCGCGAGTAACGCCCGATCTGGCCATTTTCCCGGTCACTTCGTTGATGGATGATCGGCCGTTGGCGTCGCAAAGCCCCAAAACGGTGATTGAAAAGCCATCGATTGCAGATGCTCAGTCGTTAAAGTCACCTGAATCACCTTCGCCTCCAACAATAAGGTGTCGTAACTGCGGATTCGATCTTCTTGCAGGCGCTGCATTTTGTGGTCAATGTGGTAATCCTGCACAGAAAACGGTGAATTGTGATGGATGTGGGGCAGCCAATGCCGTTGATATGCGTTTTTGCCAGCGCTGTGGTTCTCGGTTGCAGTCGAAGCATGTCCGAGTGGAACGGGCGGGGCGTCATACGGGTTGGGGATTTGTCGAGGAACAACGGCGCAGCATCACGGCGGTTCACGCAATTGTCCGTTTGGATCCCCACTGGATCGCGAATCACGACATTGAGGAACAACGGGATGTGACCCAAGCGATCCTGCAAGAATGGGAACGAACGGTACACGAACTTAAAGGAACAGTTCATGGATCCGTTTCGAATGGCCTTGTCGCCGTATTTGGGGTGCCGCTTGCGCGGGAGAGCGACACAGTACATGCACTGCGCTGTGCTCTCATGCTTCGAGATGCCTCTGCACGGCGACGTCACGCATCTCCAGAACGATATGACGGTGTGCAAACGGCTTGTGGGGTCGCCGGGGGACTTGCGTTAGTGTCAATGACACCTTTGAACCAAGCATACAACCTCGTTGGTGACGCGTTGACGCGGGCACACGACTTAGCGCTCAGGTGTCCAACTGGCCAGGTCTTGGTTGCGGACGATGTGCATGCAGACGTTAAAGGGTTGACAAATGCAGTTGTACATCGCGATGCGTCAGGGGAACTGGCGGGGTGGTTGGTAGATAGTGTCCGCGCTGCCGATGAAGAGGGTGCGAGAGATGTGGAAGGGGTCAGCACGCGGACGATCGGCCGTGATGAAGAACTTGGACGGTTGCAGTCGCTAACTTTACAAGGTATTGGCACTCACTTTGGACAGTTTGTTCTGGTAACCGGCGCTGCCGGTGTTGGTAAATCTCGCCTGCTTCGGGATTACGTCCAGTGGGTTCAAAATACCGTTCCGCGGGTAGTGGTGCTGCGAGGCCGAACGACTGAATACCACGAAGATGTTCCCTACTTTATTTTTCGTGACTTGTTTGCAAGTTACTGCGGTGTTCGGGAAGACGATCCCGCGCACGTGGCTCGTGAGAAGCTCGTTCGCGCTGTTTCGAACTTGGTGGGATACGAGGCCAAAGATGTTGCAGAGCGGATCGGTTTTTTGATCGGACTTGATTTTCCAACACAATCGGACGGGGGAAGCTGGCGTGATGATGCCGCACAAGCAAAGAGGGATGCTTTCTTTGCGCTGCTACGCTGGCTTGAACAGGCGGCAAACCAGCGTCCTGTTGCACTCGTTTTGGAGGATTTGCATTGGGCCGAGGCCGGATCGCTTGAATTGATTGAGTTTCTAACGGTTCACCTTTCTAAGCGACCTTTTGTCATTGTTGCAAGTGCACGATCAGACCTTACAGCCAAGAGGAATGCCTGGGCAATTCCGACCGAGCAGCAGGTAACTTTGGAGTTGTTGCCCCTGGAAGCGCAGAACGCACGTAGGTTGGTGGATGAACTGTTGCAGAACGCACTGGAAGTGCCTCCGGCGGTGCATCAACTGATTTTGGACCGATCCGAAGGAAATCCATTTTATGCGGAAGAACTGGTAAAAGTGCTCGTGCAACAAGGGGTTATCCGTAAGGAGGAGAGTCGTTGGTACATTGACGATCAACGACTTGATGACAAACTCTTGCCCCGCAACGTGCGAGGGCTGCTGCAAGCTCGCATGGATGCATTGAGCTATGCGGAGAAAGCTGTCTTGCAGGCGGCGTCGGTGATTGGTCGTACTTTTTGGCGGGGAGCGGTGCTGCGATTGTTGCCGGGCGCCAATCCCGATGACGTGCTCGCGTCGCTTAGTGGAATTGAAGCGGCGGGGTTTATTTATCGGCGAGACATCGGTCTGTTTTCAGACGAAGCGGAGTATCAGTTCGAACATGTTCTTTTGCGCGAGTGTGCCTACGATAGTTTGTTACGGCGATTTCGTAAGGAGTGTCACGCAAGCGTTGCGGCGTGGTTGCAGGAACGGGCGGGAGAACGTCTCAACGAAGTGCTGCCGTTGGTCGGACGGCATTACGAACTTGGCGAGAACTTCGACATGGCATTTCGATGTTACCGTCAGGCCGGAGCACGCGCCCAAGCCTTGTTTGCCAATGACGAGGCCCTTCGGTCGTTTGACAAGGCACTAGAGTTCGTAGCGGCCGCCGACACGGATATGGCTGTCAGCATAGCCGATATTCAGGAACGCCGAGGAGATGTGTTGTTGCACGTGTCACGCCATGATGACGCGCGTCAGGCATTTGCGGCAGCGTTGGCGGCGCTGGGTGAACCCCACGACCCCTGTCGTCGGGCTGAGCTGATTCGAAAGGACGCCCGGGTGTGTCACCAGTCTGGCAAACCCGCCGAAGCGAGGCGTCTCATCGCCATTGCAAAACAACTATGTTCCGACAATCAGTCCGCAGTTCGTTTAGCGCTCGTTGCCGATGAGGCGTGGGTGTTGTATCTGGCGGGTGAAAATCAGCAGGCGTTCAATGTGCTAAACGAACACAAGACCGTAGCTGGTGTACCAGGAGAAACAAAAGACCCGCAGCGTTATCACCGCGCGTACGGGAACTATTATCTTACATTTGGGACTGTTAATTTAGCGATGGGTGAGCCGCGAAAGGCGATAGAGTGTTTTAAACTCGCGCGAGACCATTGCGTCACTGCCGGAGCGAAAGCGGCTGTCGCCGCTTGTGATTTTAATATCGCGTTTGGCTACATGATTATGGGACGCCTTGATCAGGCACGGGTGTCCATCCATGCGGCAGTCGCTCTGTATGAGGAAGTTGGATATACACGCGGGGTAGTAAACGCGAGGGATTATCTGGCCGATGTTCTCCGCCAGTTGGGACTTGTTTCGGAAGCCGAAGTTCAATTGGACAAGGCGCTGTCACTCGCGAAAGAACTTGGTATTAACTTACTGGTGGCCGGTTGTTTGACCACACAATGTAAGCTGCTGGTGGACGGTGGGCGACCGAAGGACGCGGCGGCTGTGGGCGCCGAAGCAGTTCGAGTTGCGGAGTTGGTCGATGTCGACGAAACGCGGGGTTGCGCCGCTTTGGCGTACGGAACCGCTTTGGCGGCGCTTGGTCACGACGACGCAGCGCTGAAACAGTTTAGGCTCGCTCGAATTGCGCTGAGTCGGTCAACCCGTCCCGACGAGCTGGCGCGAGCATGGCAAATGGCCGGTCGGTTGCTGACTCGTCGGGGAGACCCGCGTGACAATGTGGAAATTAGCGAGTGTTTCTTACAGGCAAAAGAGTTATTTACAAGGTTGGAGAGATTGGAAGACGCTCAACAAATGCTGCTGCTTGCGGGACGGCTTCAGGAGCGGACCGAATGACACCGACGACACCGTATTTTCCGTGTGAGTTCGTTGCATGAACAATCAAGTGTCACAACGGTTGTTGTGTCCTGGGTGCGGCTCGTCCATGCCGGGAAATGATCGTTATTGCGGTGTTTGTGGTGCCCGATTGTCCGAACGCGCCGAGACCGAATTGCTGGCCGATGCGCGTACGGGAGCAACGAAGTCCGAGAATCTGACTGCGAATAGTACGACTTCGTTTCAGATTGGGCAGGTCGTGGAGGGACGATATCGAATTGTCGAGCTGATTGGTCGTGGAGGAATGGCAAGCGTGTTTCGGGTGGAGCAAATCCACCTGAAAAAAAAGCTGGCGATGAAAACTCTCCACGAGAATTTGGTGGTACATCCAGCGGCTGTTGCGAGATTTGTTCGAGAGGCCCGTGTAATTTCAAAACTGGAAAACGGTCACACTGTCCGCCTGTTTGATTTTGGTAAATTAGGGGACGTTTTTTACCTGGTCATGGAGTACATCGAAGGACAGGACCTCGAGAGTTTGCTGCAGGACGTGCGGCGATTGGAGCCCGGGCGCGCTCTCGATATTCTGGTGCAAATTTGTGAATCTCTCGAAGAGGCGCATGCGCAAGGAATTGTTCATCGGGATCTAAAGCCCGAAAACATCATGCTGGTAAAGCAGAAAGAAACAGGGGATGCGGACTTTGTGAAGGTACTCGACTTCGGTTTGGCGCAAATGCACGAAGCGGACGAGGCAGTAACCCAACACTCGCGTGCGGCTTTATTCGGCACACCCCATTACATGGCTCCCGAACAGATTCGTGGGGAAAAAATTGACGGAAGAACCGATCTGTACGCGTTAGGAACCGTCGGGTACCGCATGCTGACCGGGCGTTGCCCGTTTGTTGCTCGATCAACTTTCGATGTACTGGCTCAACACCTTGACGGCGCTGTTCCGTCGTTCGCCGAGGTGTGCCCGGACGCAGTAGTTGACCCTGAGTTTGAGAAGATGATTTTGCGTTGCCTTGCAAAGTTACCAGATGACAGGTTTATTTCAGCAAGCTCTCTGCGGAAGTCATTGATTTCAATCCGGTCCGGGCCTGGCTCTTCCTCGGTAGCCGTGGGGCCACCTGAGGCGCTTGGCGACGATTCCGCGGGTACAAATCCCAAGGTCCCTCCGGTTGTTGTTTTGGCGGCAAGTGAATTACCGTCCAGCACGAGATCTCCGGCGTTTGTTGAGACAGAGCACGACGACCCGGGTTTAGCCGACGATGAACCAATATCATCGGCTTTGTCCAGACCGTGGTTTTCGCGCGTAAGTCGTTCCTACGATGAAATTGTTGGTGACCCCTCGATTTCGGACGAAAACGGCGGTGTTGACGAGTTTGGCGCGCCAATGCTTCGGTCGCGTATAACTACACAACAACAAATGTGGATTGCCGCTGGGATTGCGATTTTGGTTGTCGGTTTGGTCACGATTTGGGCCGTTGGCAGCTTTGGCGAGCGAGCGCTCGACCCCCGAAAGGAACATGAACCAAATGACTCTATGGAGCACGCTACACCGGCAACGTTGGATATGGAGATCACCGGGTCCCTTGACGGCAACAGGGAGGCGGATGAGCCCGACAAGGACTTCTTTCGTGTGTCTGGAGGAGGCACCCTGTTCGATATTTACGTTGATTCGACTGCAAATGTTGACTTCGGTTTGCGTGTACACGGTGTACCGAATCGCCCGGTCGCCGAAGTCAATCACAGAGGGGCAGGGCATGGTGAGTGGGTGACCCGCCTTCGGCCGCCGAAAGGTGACTATTGGGGTGTCGAAGTTTATCCCCGTAAACAAGCGGGGATTTCCGATCGCGGGTCCTACCAACTGCGTATCAAATCGAGACAACCAGTCGAGAATGAAGAATATGAACCCAACGGCACACACGAGTCAGCTACTTTGGTGCGTTTGGACGAGTCAATAGCCGCACGTACCGATGGTCCCTTTGATGCTGATTGGTTTCAGATTGTCGACGTGCCCCGTGAGCCGCAGTTGTGGAAATTGGTGATTTCAGGCGGTGGTGCGCTTGTGCGCAATGTTCGGCTTTTTACATCCGATCTTGAGCGCCAACTGGAATGGGAAGTCGGTGGCGATGGGCAGCTTTCCGCTGTGCTTCCGGGCCATACTACCGGTATTCGTTATGTCGAGGCGCTTTGTGGGCGAGGGCAACGGTGTACGGGGGACTATACGCTCACGATAGCGCGTTCGGACAAGGTAAAGGTGGCCGAGATTGAGCCAAATAACACGTTTGCTGAGTCCTCAGCCGTAGTTGTGGGGCAGTGGGTGGCTGGATCGCTTGTCGAGCGTGACGATGTAGATGTATTTCGTGTTCCGGTACGTGGGGTGGGTAGAAAGTTTCACGTTATCTTACAAAGTGACGGAGCGCGGCGGATCGACTTACACGTCTGCGGCGAGGGCTGTACTAGTCCAACCGTGATATCGCTTAAGCAGGGACGTCCTGCTGGACTTGCAGAACCCGTTATGTACGTGGCCAAAGAAAAAGACGATGCTCTCTACGTCCGAATTTCCGGAGATGGTTCGCGTCGTGTCGAACCGTATGTGCTTCGTGCCGTTCCTTTTTACGAAGGGTCTCCTTGATCGCGTTTTTTTGCGCAACTTAAGGCTGGACGAGGCATTGGCTGTACAGGCTTTTAGAATCTATTGTAGCCTTGAGTTTTTTGAGGAAATCCGCTTCGTCGTTCACACTCACAACAACGTGTAATCCGCCGCCATTTAGGGCGATCTGATAGTTGTTGTTCAACGTTGCGGTGCTTTGTTCGGGGTCGACGGTGCTGGCATCAACGACGTTTACGACAAGGTTGATTGGGTTTCCGTTGCCGTCCACAAGGCGATCAGCTCCTAGCGCGGTATCTTTGTATTGAATGACCGGTGCGCCTTTGGCTTCAAGGATATCGTTGGTACAATAACCTGCCCCGTCAGTTACTTTGCAGTGCTGTTTTACGCAAGATAAGTCACTTTGTACCTTCACGTCTTTCTCACATTTTCCCTCGATATTGCAGATAGGGAACGTGGCAACGCAGTCGGAATTCTGTGTACAGTTCTTATCATTGGTCTTGGGCTGACAATAGTCCAACGAGCTACAGTCGCTGTCCGTTTGACAACCCAGACCGTATCGCAAACGTTTGGCCTGTACCTGAGGGTTGAAAAAATCGTTGGTAAACGGAAACTGCGTCTCGCCGCCGTCCGTAAAGAGCACGATTACGTTTAAACGACACGACTTCAGGGGATCATAGCATTTGCCGACTTCGTTACAGTAGTATCCCTGGCTTCCACAATCCGCATCGGTTTGGCATGCGCGTCCATCGACTACAACGTATTTTCGGAAATACTCGCCGGCGTAATAGAGGCTCTTTCCAAGCGGCGTCCAGCCATGCGCACGCAATTCTGGATTGGTAAACGTGTGGCACTTCTTGTTGCCCACCGAGCCCAGACACACCCCGTTGACGCAATCAGACGAAGTTGCGCATCCCTTGTCGGTTTTGAATGTTTTTTCACTAAAATCAATCCATTGAATAAGTGATAACAGATTGCTGCTCGAATTCGGGGGCGGAAACGGCACGAGAATAATCTCGCTCAGATTTTGATCGAACCAGGTCGAGTTGGGCAGAGGCAATTCGTGTGTACCCGTATCGCCGGTGATAATGGTGTCGCCTTTGAAATAGCCTCCGTCACATACCGGGGCCGGGTTTTTTGCGGCCTGCGGAAATCGCTGAAGCCCAAAAAACACGTTTTGCGTATCATCGCTCTTGAAAAACTGCGAAAATACTTTTTTCGAGATTCCCAGCGTTGTAAACGGCGTAGTGGAGCTTTCACACGTGGGCCACGGTTCAAGACAGGTTCCTTCACTGCCTGCTTCGCACAGATTGGGATAGTCTTCCGATCCGGCGATGAGGTTCATTGATCCCGAAGTATCAAACACGACGAGTACACGTTGACGCATCTGGACACATCCACCGTTGGAACACTCCTGGCCAGGGGGACAACTTTTCAGCACTAAGTTACCTGCTGGTGTACATTCCTTCACCTGGTGTTTGACACACTCCACTTCGCCTGGAGTACAAGTGAGCGAAAGACACTCACCGTTAAAACAAGTTAAACCCTCGTCGCACGGAAACGAATATTGTCCACTGCCGTTCGATTTGCAGACCACGACGTCGTTACCGTCACACGATACAGCCCCCGGAACGCAGGGTTTGGGAACACATGAGGGAATATCGCAGTATTCCTCGGGACTACATTGGCTGTTGTCTTCGCAATCGACGCAGTGTCCCAGACCGGTATCGCAAACTGCGCCGAATGGTTGGCAGTCTGCGTTTTGTGAGCATGTTTGTGCTTTGGGCCGGCACACATTTGCAATGCACTCAAATGTTCCTTTGCAGTCGCTGTCTGACTCGCACTCGACGCACTTTTCGGCGATACACACCCCCGATCCGCAGTCTGCGGAAGAGGTACACTCTTCGAGAGGCACACATTCACCGTTAAAACACACCTCCTCATCGGGGCAGTGAGCGTTAGTATAACACTCAACGCAGCCGTCTTTACGTTTGTCGCAATAGCCACCCGGACAATCACCACTATTTAGGCAGGGGTCTCCGATCAGATATTCGGGGTCTTGTCCAACGTCCGGATCTTGCGCGTCCTGGGAGGAATCTGGGATTGTTCCGGGAACGTCGCCGGAATTGAAGTCTTCTTGCGCGTCTTGTGTGGTCTGGGAACCGTCGTCCCCGTCTTCGCTGCACGCAACTACAGCACACAGCATCGCCGCCATTCCGATCCACTGAAAACGTTTGAACATTCGTGTCCTCTGTATGGTTGCCTCAGTTCAAAACACGTACCCCAAGGCTGAATGGATTCACGTGATTATACTGGCTTCTGCCCCGACCATTTTTCGATCCGTACCCAAGCGGTACCGGTCACAATCCACCAGTTTACCAATGGGGTTGGCGAATGCAACGGTGACGGGACGCGTTGTTGCATTGTCGAAACCGGTTTTGGCGGATTGGCGATGTTTGTCACAGATTGCGTAAGGCTCTGCACATGTGTCTGGTTTGTTTTACCGTTATAACTTAAGGACTGCCCTAGGTGGCTGGTGTTTTTTGATGAAATTTTTGTCCTGGCCGCCTTTGGCCGTCTCGCCCGTAAAAATCCCTGCGCCATATTCCCGATATGACTCAGG
>JABWCM010000134.1 GCA_013360285.1 Myxococcales bacterium | reverse complement strand
CAGTAGGGAGATATCATTGAATGGTCGGCAAGGATTCGGCGAATGTCGGCGATGGCTGCCGTTTTGTTCCCCTGGGATTCTTTTCTCCGTTTTTTGGCTTTGTTGACGGCTTCGCAGGTTTCTTCGGTGGTTAGTTGGTACACCTTTGGTAAGTACTGGTCGCCGGCATGGACCGTGACACTGGCAGCATCTTCGGGGATATCGACGCACCGCATCTGTCCTTTGTCGAACTCGTCTTGTCGTGTAATGGGTAATATCGTGGTGGTTTGGATAGTGAGTTTGGTATCCGAAGAGATATCGGCAATCCAAAAACACAGCGAACGGGATGTGGAAGGCAGCATACAGACGCCGTCGACACGGAGGTCGACACATCCAAATACATCAACCGTCAGCGGAACCGGCGGTGGAGAAGCCGCGGTATGGGTTTTGATTTCGGGTGGAGTTGGCGGCACGGGATCGGAGCACGCACCCATTCGCAGCAAAGCCAACGCGGCAATAACAAAAATCTCTCGGCTGCGAGGTCGTGGTGTCGTTATTTTCATTCGTTCTGTACGTCGGGGGTTGGTTGGATCGTGATTTCGTTTGACAATCGTTGCCAGCCCGCCGGATAAGGTTCGGCACCAACGGCTTTGGCCTCCGGTTTGTCCAGCATGGCTGAGGGGACATCGGAAATGAGGACGACCATTTCGTATTTTCCCGGCCCAACGGGAGGGGTCAGTTCACTGGGCGTAAACTTAAGATACCGTGCACCGGGTGTGGGCTGCGACAACGCCGCGACGACCTGGTGCTCCTTGGTAAGATAAGCGTGGATTTTCGGCGGATGTTTCACTTCGGTTTGGGGGCGAAGTATGATGGTTACGATGGATTCGGGGGTCACGACGCCGAGTTTTTGTCCGGCAGGCCCATTTGTAACGGCACTTCGTTCCTGTAAGTCCCCGCCTCTAAGCTCCATCTCCCAGTGCGAATCGGAGGCCATTACAGTAGGTGTTCCACCATGATTGTTTGGATCGTCCTGTAGAGCTTTTTTCATCATCGGATACCCAACTACGCAGAGTAGACACGCGGCGGCCAGACCGAACACCGGTTGGGGCCAGGACGTTTTTAACCAATCCAACAGCTTTTGCATCGGGCTGGGCGACGACGTTTCCCGTCGGTGTTCCTCGGGCACATCTGCACCCGGCAGACGCCCGTTGATCAACGAATCCCAAGAAGGCGGGGCGGTGTTGTTTTTGTGTTGGGCGACAACAGACCGAATGTCCGGAGATTGTGCGGTGTATTGGTTGAGTTCCTGTTCGTCCTGAAAGCTCAGGGTGCCCAGTTCGTGTTTCTCCAGCAGTTCCATTACCCGAAGATCCCGCTTTTCCGCGGCTTTTGCGATATGTGAAAGTTTGTTTTTGAGCGTCATGATGAAAATACTCCAACCTGTCTGGTGTATGTTATTGTAACTTAATGGACTTAAGTTATCATTGTTTCCGCAATTTGTTTCAGTCGTTTCCGAAGTCGACAGTGCGCCTGGTGCATGGCATCTATGCTCAGTTTCAGGGCACGCGCCGCTTCCGCGGCGTCCACTCCGTCGCGGTAAAGCAGGTCAAACAGCATGACTTCTCTCTCAGAACCTTCTTCCCCCAATCGATCATATAATTTTTCACAAAGGTCTTTGTGTTCAATCAGTTCCAGCGTGAACTGAAAATCCGCGTCGTTGATGAGGGCCTCAAATTCATCGGACGGCGTGGCATCTTCGGTTTGATGGCTTTGATTTCGCGAGACCAATTTTTCGATGACACAATGACGTGTAATCGTTCCAAAATAAGCACGTGCGGAACCGGCGTTGGGGTCCCAGGCCAACAGCCGGTACGCGTTTTTGTCCCACAAATGCAACAGGGTGATTTGGAAATAGTCATCGAGGTAGATGTGTGGGTCGCGGCCACATCGTCTGGAATATCGACTTAAATTACGCGCAACATGAAAACGTACGATTTCACTGATGTGTCGAATCACGGAGTTTTGGGCTTTTTTGTCCCGATCCAATACTGCCGCGCGAATCAGTTCCGGGGTAAGCACGTCCATCGAAAGTTTGCGACCGAAGGAAAATCGATGGGTTTTGTTGGAACTTTGGTCCACCACAAACTGGATGACTGGGGACTGGGCGGCATAACAGGCCAGTTCTTGGTCGTCCAGGTAGGTCGGGGCGCCTTGTTTTCCGGACTTTTCAAGCAACTCAATGACGCGGAGATCACGGGAAGTCGCCGCGTGGGCAATGAGTGACAATTTATCTGAAAGCGCCCGATTCATCATGGTCTTTCTCATTGGGTTTTTGGAAAAATAACAGCACGGATTTGAAATACATAATTATTCGCGCAATAGATCCTGGGCGATTTGTTTTAAACGTTTTAGCAACCGACAATGGGCCTGATGAAACGTGTCCAGGGTTACTCCGAGCAAGTGTGCTGCTTCCTTGGGCTCCATTTTGTCGTTGTATACGAGATCAAACAACATGATTTCCCGCACCGAACGTGTTGCGACCAGTCGATCATATAACTTCAACATCAAATCTTTGTGAAGGATCGTGTCCAACATCGACGAAAACCCTGAATCATTTGTCAATTTTTCAAAGTCCTCGCCATCCGTTGCGGTTTCGGTTTGATGGTTTTGTTTGCGTGATTTCAGCTTTTGGATCACGCAATTTCTCGTAATTTTTCCGAAATAAGCTTGCGCCGATCCGAGTTCGGGTTTCCAGTCCAACAAACGACGGCAGTTGTCCTTCAGCAGGTGCTCCTTGGTGGTGCTTACATAATCATCAATGTACACCGACGGATCGCGGCCATCCTGCGCTGCATATCGCCTTAGGCTGAGAGAGACATGATAACGTACGATCGTTTCGATTCGACCTAAGACAATTTTCTCCGCCGCGCGGTCGTGGTCGATATACGCGCGGCGGATCAGTTCCGGTGTCAATTCGTCCAAAGGGTTTTTGCTCCGGTTGTCCGATTCCCGAGGCCGGTTGAGATCGGTCCCAAACGTGGACGGGGAATCTTCGGGAAGTGCAATCGTCGAGTTCGTAGGGAGCGTAGCACATTCGCCGTCGTTTACAACCGGAGGGATTTCGTTCACCATTGTGGCTCCATAGGCCGGGTTGAGATAAACCTGCGCAATGCGGTTTTCGTTGTTGACCCATCTTTCCGCATGACGGGGCAAAAACAGACCCGGACAATGAAGTTACGGATTTATCCATCATAACCTGACGGTATTTGTCATGGTACCGACACAAATTGGGAGCCTCTTTGGTTTCGTTGTTAGTTAACACCAACTTATTTTAACCGAGGCACTGATGTTACGGTTTGTTATCGGGATGTCTGACCAAGTGAATGTGAATTTTGATCAACGCGTTTGGGACATCCGCAACGTTTTCTGGTGGGCTATTGTAGTGATGGTGGTTTTATCCGGACCCCACAAGGTTGTTTTTGGCCAATCCTCTACTGCAAAACCGGGTGATGGGTTTGAAGAACGGGTCGAGTACATCATGAGTACTGACATCGTGGTCATAGCGCGCCAAGATGTGATCGAGAGGCTGGCACCAGATATCTTCAATATCTTTCGAGGTGTTGAACGTACGATGAACGAGTGGAAAGGAGACAGCCCGCTTGCACAAATAAACAATGCGGCAGGTCAGAAAGACTGGATCGACATTCCACAAGACCTGTATGGCACCTTGAAGAGGAGCATAGAGATTGCCGAAAAAACCGACGGAGCGTTTGATCCGACTTGGGCAGCGTTGTGGGGACTGTGGAACTTTTCGGCGGCCACACCTCAGGTGCCGGACAAACTCGCAATACAGATGCGGGTTGCTCATGTCGGGTATCGTGGGCTTAAATTACATCCAAAACATCCGCGGGCGCGATTGGCAACCGCGGGAATGGCCTTGGGTTTGGGCGGAATTGCCAAGGGGGTTGCGCTGGATCAGGCTGCTAAGTTAATTCGCGATTATGGGATGAATGACGTGTTGATTTCCGCCGGCGGCCAGGTGATGGCGCTCGGGTCGCGTGGTGGACGTTCATGGCGCGTGGGAATCCGTGATCCACGGGGCGATCAAGCGGACAGTTTTGCAATGGTGGAGGCCAAAGACGTATCCGTGTCGACCAGCGGTGACTATGAACGTTATTTTACGGTCAACGGGGAACGGTATCACCACATTCTGAATCCAAAGACCGGGATGCCCACCAGGGGGCTTCGCAGTGCCACGGTGATATCGTCAGATGCCACGTTGGCGGATGCCTTGTCGACGGCGTTAATGGTCAAGGGCGTTGTGGAAGGGCTCGAAATGTTAAAACGTTTTCCTGAAGTCGAAGCGGTGATGGTCGACGACAAAGGTCAGGTGACCACCACAACCAAAATCGGAAAATCATTGGTGCGGATACATCCTCCAAAACCTTAACTCGGATTTCTCACCAATTTGTGGGGTAACCCGTTACCCTTTGCTGCCTGGATGCACCATGTCGTGGGGGCGTACCCAGGATTTGAACTCTTCTTCGGTAAGATAACCAAGTTCAGTTGCAGCCTGAACCAACGAAGTGCCTTCGGTATGCGCTTTTTTGGCGACTTTGGCGGCTTTGTCGTAGCCGATGTGCGGGTTGAGTGCGGTCACCAACATCAACGAATTCTGCATCAATGAATCAATACGCACAAGATTGGGTTCAATGCCGACAACGCAGTTGTCGCAGAAACTTTGGGCGGCGTCGCCCAAAAGACGGGCCGATTGCAGCACGTTGTAGATCATGACCGGCTTAAACACGTTGAGTTCAAAATGCCCGTTGGAACCGGCGACCGTAACGGTGACGTGATTGCCGATCACTTGGGCACATACCATGGTCAGGGCTTCGGCCTGGGTCGGATTCACCTTGCCTGGCATAATCGACGAGCCGGGTTCGTTTTCGGGCAACAGAAGTTCGCCTAGACCGCTGCGGGGACCGGATCCTAATAACCTGATATCGTTGGCGATTTTCATCAAACTACACGCGAGCACGTTCATGGCGCCGGAAAGTTCCACCAGGGCATCGTGTGCGGCGAGCGCTTCAAATTTGTTGTCCGCGGTTACGAACGGATAACCGGTAAACTGAGCGACTTCCTCCGCAAAGATTCGGTCAAACCCGGCAATGGTATTGAGGCCTGTACCCACAGCCGTTCCACCTTGGGCGAGCGGATAAAGGCGCGGGAGGGTGGACTGAACACGTTGGATTCCCAGCTCCAGTTGTTTGGCGTATCCGGAAAACTCCTGACCGAGGGTTAAAGGGGTCGCATCCTGAAGGTGGGTGCGACCTATCTTTATAATAGGAGCGAAAGCTTCGGATTTGGCAGCCAAGGCGGCGTGCAGGCTGCGGAGGCCGGGCAAGAGTGTTTCGGATACCTCCAACACTGCGGCAATGTGCATGGCGGTTGGAAAGGTGTCGTTCGACGATTGGCTGCGGTTTACGTGGTCGTTGGGGTGAACGGGTTTTTTGGAGCCGATTTCGCCGCCCAGAAGTTCAATTGCTCGATTGGAAATCACCTCGTTGGCGTTCATGTTGGTCTGCGTTCCGGACCCGGTTTGCCAAACAACCAGCGGAAAATGGTCGTTTAATTTACCGGAAATCACTTCATCTGCGGCGGCGACGATCGCTTTTCCCAACTCAGGATCGAGAGCATTGAGGTTGATGTTGGCGGTTGCGGCACACCTTTTGACGATTCCCAACGCGCGAATGAGTTGCAGTGGCATTTTTTCGCCCCCAATACGAAAATTCTGCAACGAACGTTGAGTTTGAGCGCCCCAATAACGGTCGTTGGCTACGCTAATTGTTCCCATGGAGTCGCTTTCAATACGCGTTGTGTTCGTTCCGGTCATCGTTTTTCCTCGTAGTTTTTTCCAACATCATCGACGATCCCGCGGGATGGGCGGGAGCCTGCCGGGGCCTAATTCTCACGATTTTGGTGGTGTGACAACCCCAAAGACTTCGCTGTGGCTTGAAACTACGGAAACGGGAGTCGAAGTAATAATCGGCTTGGCATTTGGACGTGGGGTTGTGGCATAAGGTTGGGTTGATGGAGGTTCGGAATGTTGAAAATAGGTGTGTTTTTGTTGGGCTGTGGAATGATCTTAGGAACGGTTGGGTGCGATAACGACAACGGCAGCAGCGGATTTTCAAAAGGAACAAATGGTGAGAACACCGTGCAGACCGACAGCGCAGGTGTGGAGGGAGGCGGTGCTGCGTCTGAAGAGGATGTCCGATCGGACAAGGACGTTGTCGACGTAGTCGAAGGCGAACTTCCAGTAATTGTGGGGGAGTGTGGCGGTGTAGTCACATACATCAAGTCGGTACCCTCACCGCACTTAGGCGCAGCAGACCCGGCGGTATTTGTTTCGCACCCTCCGACTTCCGGCCCACACTATTGGGCATTGGCGAAATGGGGGGCCTATGATGTGCCGGTGCCGGCGGGAAATTGGGTGCATAATCTGGAACACGGCGGTCTCGTTTTGTTGTATCGACCTGGCGCGAATGCCGACCAACTTCGAGCCGCGTTGATTCAGGCGGCTGCTGATACTCCCGTAGACCCAAAATGTAATGGAGCCAGTGAGGCGTGCCAACGGATTATCGTCGCCCCAGACAACGACCTGCCGAGTGGTACTGCGGTTGCTGCCGTGGCGTGGGAGTATTTGTATACGGCCCAATGTGTGTCCGAAACCGATCTCCGTACATTTATCGATGCCCGTTACGCCCAAGCCCCCGAAGATTTCTGTAACGGTACGAGTTTTTTGCCGGAGGGAGCGACGCTGACCACCTTTGGGCCGTGTCCGTCGGGAGGCGACCCCATTGACATACCACCGATTCATAACGATACGTCTTCGGGCAGTGAGGACGTTGTTTCTGAATCCGATGACGGCACTATCGCGTCGGATGCGGGTGCGGACAGTCAGTAACTGAAAAAAAGTGATCGCCTTCACAATTGTTTTGCATATTCCAACAAAGTGGATCACAACAGAGCACATCGAACAACTGCGATGAATCGCGTTATGTTTTCGGTGGTTGTAAGCGGGCCGGGTAGGAATAGCGAGATGGGTAAGATAAGCATCAACGTACTGCGGGTAGCTGCGGAACTTCACAGACTTGGGGGTACATATTCGATGACTCGATTTGTGTTGTGTGGGGTCGTTTCGGTGTTGGCATGGGGAGGGGGATGTGAACCTCCTGCCGACGTGGTGTCTCAAGAGTCCTCCGAAGAGTCTGGCCAGCAGTCACAAACCGACATTACCAACAACGGTGCGCCGGGTGAACTGCTGCTGGACGATTTGACACCGGGGTCGCGGAATGTTGAGGCAGACAGGAGGCACAGTGGTGCCAACGGGTCCAAAAGGGCGACAAACTCGCCGATCCTAAACGAAAACTCTCCCGCAGTCGCGGTTGTTCCAAAGATGGTTTATGTCGAAGCTGCCGAGGCGGGGCAGATCGGTGACAGTTTGGTCACGATTTATAACTTTGGAAAAGGAACATTAACTTTAACGGATGTTCAACTCGAAACAAAATCCACAGATTGGGCATTGGTGGATGCGCCTGAGGCAGGTTTTCAATTGGGTCACGGCGAAGAAATTTCAGTGACCGTCCGCTATGTGCCGAGTGGTGTTGGTCCGGATTCGGGCCAGTTGGTCGTGGTTACCGATGACCCCAAAACGCCGATTGTGAGTGTGCCGTTGACCGGCAAGACCGGTTGTTATCCCGACATTTCGTTGTTTGTAAACGGCAAAAAAGGGAACTCCTTGGTATTTGATGGGGAAGTTTCCGATTCACAAATGTTGGAAGTGCACAACAAAGGGGGATGTGACCTGACCGTTGAAAAGCTTTACTTCGAAGATGATGACCTCGTGATTGATTCGGCCGATGGTGGATTGTGGGCGGAAGTACCCACGGGCAGCGACGATTTGCTCGAGATCGGGTTGTGGGAAGACGAATGGGCAGGGCAGGTCACCATCCCCAAAGGTGCAAAACTGCCGGTTGTTGTTCATTTTCGTACGTCGCCAAATGTTGTCGTTCAGGATACCTATCTGTTTGTTGTTCTCTCCGCTGACTCGGTTCAGACCGTTCCCGTTGGAATACCCATTTTGTTTGGGCAGTAGCCATGATCCGCCGGCAGCATTTTGTGTTAACTAACCCATTTTTGACGCAAAAGATCCTCTTTTCTGGCCTGAACGCCGCTGTGGTCCGATCGACCCGATTATCGAAGTGTGGTCGATTTAAAAGCGGTATTTGTTTTTATTTCGTGTGCTGGATGTTGGGAACAGCGTGCACCGAAGAAAAACAGGGTTTTCCTTCGTTGATAGAGCCGACGACCGATACATTGGATGTTGCGGGTACAACAGCAGACACCCTAGAAGACACGTTTGACCCCTGGAATTTGCCGGGAGGTGGGCTCGCCGGTGACAAACCCCATCCCGATGGCGGTTCGGATGGAGGAGGAGACAGTGCGGAACCGTGTCGGTCCGGAGCGATCCGAGGTGTGTTTTGTGCTGCGGAGCTTCCGACCGGGACATGTTTGAGTTTGTCCACGCAGTTGCAAGACTGCTACGGCAATGTCGTGGCGGCGCCGACTTCGATTGCGGCATCAGGGAGTTTTCATATTTCCGATGCACCTCTTGGAATTGCTGGACTGACCATCTCTGGCGAAAACTTTGTGTATTTCTGCGAGGTGGTGGTGCAACCTGGCGTCGATGCTGTCCTGGACCCGGCTAACTGTGTATGCGAAACCTCATGGTGTCCCACGCTGTCGACGGTCCCTTGTGATGCCGTGTTGTTTGATGTGTGCAATTGCCAGGACGACGATTGTGATGGGGCGATCGATGAGGATTGTGCCGACGTCTGCAACTGCAAGGACGACAACTGCGACGGCGTGGCGGACGAACATTGTTTTGATGGATGCGACTGTGTCGACAACAACTGTGACGGTATAATCGATGAAGATTGTGGTCACAGTCCTACTTTGCCGACGTATTTCTCAGAATTTTTGCCCATTTGCGAAGGTACGGGCGTGTGCAAAGATGGTTCGGCCATGACTCAATGTCTCACTTTGTCGACTTGTTCTGAAAATGCGCCAATGGGCAACCTCGCCCTTGATTGTAATGGTGACAACAAACCCGACGAATGCCCCACGTGCCCTCCGATTGAACTCGTGGTGATAGTCGACATCTCCGGTTCGATGGAAGAGGAATTTTTCTCCTTATGTGAGTTAATCCCGTTGTTGTTTAAGATATTGGGTGATTCCGGAATCACATTGTCGACCGAGGCCTATGCGATGGGTAGCTACTGGATCCAGGATGCGGCGGCGTTTCCCGAACTTTCGGTTTGCCTCGGTTCGTCGTTGCACGAAACCTATGGCCCCGACGTGTTGCCGCAGTCCATCTCCCAAGTGGGTTCATTGGAACTGGATACGGAAGGATGGGCTGGTGCGATTGCAGCGGTGGTCAAACACAAAACATGGGCCGACGACACGTTGAAGTTGATTGTACCCGTGTCCGATGAAGCTCCGGTTTGGGGGGATCCGTTTGACGCAAAAGATCAACTTGGGGTCGATTTTGTGGTTGACCTTTGTCAGAGCCGAGGCGTCACGGTAGCGCCGATTATCGGGTATGGTGCAAATCTCGATGTGCTGGATGCGGCCGATCAGTTCGCAAAAAAAACCGGTGGATTGGTTTACGCAACTGCAATCGCGGCCGATATGACGGCGCATGCATTGCTTTCGCTTGTTGCAACACGATGCGCGCTTGAAACGGATTGCAACCTGAATGAGAAACCCGATTTGTGTGAATCGAATATCGAAACCGATAAAAATAACAATCTGATTCTGGATAGTTGCGAGCAATAACCGGCAAAGGATGGTTCGGTATTTATTTACCGTTTGGGACCGATGAGCCAGTCCGCTTTGGCTCGCGCAACCAGTTCGCCGTTCGTGTCGGTCAATACCGCTTCTACGGTATAGGCACGTTTTTCATTGGAGTCGGGCGGATCTACGTGGCATTCGCCTTGGATCGTGCCGCGGGCTTTTTTGAGGTATTCGATCGACAACCCGCGCAAAATCCCACGTGCATCATCGGGAATCCCGTACATCATCGCCACTCCGGTCGTGATTTCCGCAAGGTTGATTAATGCGATCGCATGTACCGAATCGAGGTGGTTTCGAACGGCCCGGCGATCTTCCATGAGGACACGAGCGTAGCCGTGACGCAGCTCCACCACGTGTGCTTTGATTGTGCCCGAATAAGGGGCCAGCATGCCGAGAAATCGTGAAAAAATAATTGTTCCGCCGGGTAATCCCGATAATCGGTCCCAAACTTCTCTGATAGGATTGGATTCTCCAAAGCGGCTTAAATCCAGTTTCAGCGGAATCCAGTTGGGAAGGGCTTGAGATAGTCGCATGACGAACCTTTATAGGCAACCGCTGTGCAGCGAATACAGGCCGCTGCGCAGCGGCTGGGGTTGGGGTTATGAATATGGCCGGTTGTACGTTAACGAACGTTTTTCAGGCCAGTATAAGCGGTCCAAAGCCGGTCACAGGCCTCACGGATTCCTCCATAAAGTTTGTCAACGTCTTCCTTGGCCCAAGTGGCTGCGTCACCCCGTACAAACGTGGTCAGATCCTCGCGGTTATCAAATCGAACCGTCGGAATCAAAATTGGTCCACCTTCGGGTTCAATCCGTATCGTGTCGGGCACGGGAGAGGTTTGCAGAAGGTATTCCATATCATCGGTACCATATTCTTCAAACATGACACGTTCGGGCGTTCCGTGGAACAAAATCGAACCTGCGCCGTCCGGTCTCGCTCGTTCTCGGTTTTTTCGGCGGCTTTCTTCTGGAGACACCCAAATGTACAATACCGCCGCCCGCTCCAGAATCGACCGATCCATATGCCGAAGTGAACCGGCATAGCCGTAATTTAACGGAAGTGGTTTGGTGGCCCCTTCCGGCCCGCCTCGGGCAAATTCGATAACGATGGTGTGCCCGTCCAGCGATGCCGGGATCTGTGCTGCTTTTTCAGCAAAGTGTGCACGAGCTTCGTCTTCCAATTTCGTTTCGACAATGGCCTGAACGTTTGCGGGGAGTTCGCCGATTCGCCTGGGTCCACCGGCACGTTCACTCGCGTCGTCGAAACGTTGAAATAGCCTTTTGGCGGCAAACTGAGGATTTTCAGCTTTTCCGCTTAATACTTCGGCGTAATCTTCGTTGAGTAGCCGAATCAAAGCGCCCCAGTCGGTTCCCGCTCGAAACGGTCCGCCATCTTCGTCGTGATAAAGGCGCGGCAGTCCCAATTTTTCGACTTCTTCGTCCACTCGAATCTGCAAGTGAACATAAGGATAGTCGTCCAGTTGAATGGTAGGCCCCATGTGGAACAAATCAGGGGTTGTGTTTGTAAGAAACTTGCGTACCTCGGACTTTCCTGAGGCAGGCAAGGCCAGCAACAGTAGGGTATGAAATTTTTCTGCCATGGCTCCTCCTTGAGGGGTCAGGTTGACAGGCAAAACGTAGCAGCCAGGTGACGATTCAGCAAGAGATGTGCGGTGTTTCGCAAATGTTCCCATACATTGCATTGCATTCAGGCCTGAGTTAAGTCCCTAAGTGATATGATAACGCCCGACCACTTTGGTGTGGTGGACGGAGGAGGCCAATGACAGCGACGGGACAATCAATCGCTACAGCGGGGAGGGGGTACACGCTTGATTCTTTGCTGGCCATTCTTCAGGAACAGGAGTTGGTGACCGCCGAGCAGGCCGAGGATATTCGTCAGCGGGAGCCGGCGTTGAGGACCAAGGTGACACGTGATCGTGAACGGGCGTTTGCTGGGTTCGGACGAGCTGTATACGAGCCGTCGCCGGCAGAAGTCGTTGCGGCGTACCGGGTACCGCTTGACGATGGTACTTTGACGGAGGACCTGGTGATGGAGGCGTTCGCGATGGCCGCCGGTTACCCATATCACAAAGTAGATCCTCTCAAACTCGACGCTAAACTGATTTCGTCGACATTATCCCGCCCGTTTGCTCAGCGGCATGTGGTCCTCCCGCTGCGTATGGCTAACGGGAGGATGACCGTTGCCGTTGACAACCCATATAGTCTGGAACTCTTTGACAGTTTGCGGGCCATTACCGGATGCGAAATCGATCTCGTAATCGCGTCAAAGACCGATATACTCAAAACAATTCGAGAAATTTATGGATTCCGTTCCAGTGTTGAGCAGGCAGCGGAAGATATTGGACAATCGATTGATATCGGCAATTTTGAGCAATTCGTCCAACTTCGCAACGCCGAGGAAATTGAGGCTACCGACGCGCATATCATCAATGCCGTCGAATACTTGTTAAATTACGCGTTTGAACAACGTGCGAGCGACATTCATATTGAACCAAAACGAGAACACAGTGTTGCGCGATTGAGAATCGACGGCGTGCTGCACACCGTTCACAAAATGCCCAAAGTTATTCATCCGGCGATTTGCAGCAGGATTAAATCGTTGGCGCGAATGGACATCGCGGAAAAGAGGCGCCCGCAGGATGGTCGCATCAAAACAGGTCATGACAAAAGGGAGGTAGAACTGCGTATTTCGTCTATGCCGGTGGCATTTGGCGAAAAAATGGTCATTCGAATTTTCGATCCGCGAATTCTGCTTCAGGAACTTGACGGACTTGGATTTTATAAGAAGGAACTCGCGTTATTTCATTCGTTTATCCGACGACCAAACGGCATTGTTCTGGTCACGGGACCGACCGGAAGCGGCAAAACCACAACGCTATACTCCGCGCTTAAGTTACTGGCAACACCGGATGTCAACGTTGTCACGATTGAAGACCCGATTGAAATGGTGGTCGAGGAGTTCAACCAAGTCGCGGTACAACCCAAGGCCGGTATTACCTTTTCTTCGGCGTTACGTACGATTTTGCGCCAGGATCCGGACATCATTATGGTCGGCGAAATTCGTGATCAAGAAACAGCGGAAAACGCGATTCAAGCTGCATTGACTGGACATCTGGTACTTTCGACGCTCCATACCAATGACACAGCGGGCGCGATTGCCAGGTTACGTGACTTGGGTATCCCCTCGTTTTTGGTTGCATCCACGGTAATTGGCGTGATCGCGCAGCGCCTTGTTCGCAAAGTGTGTCGACATTGCGCGCAGAAGTCGATTTTGAGTCGTGAACAATGTATGGCGCTGCAAATGCCGATACCGGAGGGGCATGATGCGCCGGAGTTGCCGGTGATGCGCGGCGAAGGTTGTGTTTATTGTCGACACACGGGATTAAGGGGACGAACCGGAGTTTATGAAGTGCTGCCGGTCAATGATCGGTTACGTAAGCTAATTACAGATGGTGCGCCTACGCCGGAAATCACCAAAGCCGCACAGCTTGACGGCATGATGACTTTGCGGGAGTGTGCGATCAAAAAGCTCGCCCAGGGATTAACCACTTTCGACGAGGTTATCCGTGTCACATCGGAGACGGTGTGAATTCATCTATGATCTTGTGTTTGGAGTATATAGTGAAAAACAAGCGGTTGATGGGCGTCGTCTGTTTTCACCAACGTGGGATTGTCGATGGGACGCGGATTGATTGGCGCGGCAGTCGTTCCAACAGAGTTTGTGAAAAAATAGCTGAACGAACTTGGACGGATGCTTTTGGCCCCGCTGCCCCGAAAAAAAACCTGCGCCATATTCCTGATATGACTCGGTTTTTTTCCGGGCATCGTGGCCAAAATCCTCGCGTCCAAGCCCGTCCCCATATTTTTTCACAAACTCAGAGAAAACGAACCACCTTTCGAGGACGTCGCCGCGGGGCGCCGTGGTCCCGATTGGTCACCTTTGTGGCAACGGTTATGTGTGTGGGTCTCCTATGGGGACAGGTTTCTTCGGATGCGATCGCCGAACCGCTCCTGGTGTCGCCTTATCGCCCGTTGGAAATCGACCGCGCGTTTCCGATGACGACTGGGAGTTTGCAGGCTGAACTGGGGTATCGTTTTGCGCAGGTTCGGTGGGATAGCCTACTGGATGAGTCGACATTTCACCGTGTGCCGTTTGCGTTGCGGTTTCAGGCAACCGATTTTTTTGAAGCGCGGGTGGGAATGGAACTTTTTGCCCACGGAGCAAAAAAAAATGGCGTGGGGGACCTGTCGATTGGGACAAAGTTTTTGTTCCTCGATCAAACGGAATATGCGCCGGCGGTGGGGCTGGTCACGTCGGTGGAGTTGCCGGTTGGTATTGAGCCATTCGGCGGTGACGGCACAGGAATATCTGGTCGGGTTCTGCTGAGCAAGACGATGTTGGGGTCGTTTGATGTTGACTTAAATGTTGGATTGCAGTCAAAAATAGGCGGAAATCGCTCAAAACCGTCCCTTGATCTGCCGATCGCAGTATCTGGTACCCTACCCATATATGGAATCGTCCGTGTATTTGCCGGAATTGAGGCGCTAATCGACCTCAAAACCGACGGACAGGGTCCGCTTGTGTCATCAATGGTGGGGGTAGGCATTGCGGCCACCGATTCGTTGGTGTTCGATACGGCGGTGGAGATCGGATTCACTGAATCTGCGCCGCGTATTGGATTCGCGTTGGGTGTAACATGGAACTTTGGGACTCTATATGACTAAATGTGTGCTGTTCAATGGTGAATTCCACGCCTTGGCTGCATTTTGCCGCCTCGCCCACAAGAATCCCTGCGCCATATTCCCGATATGACTCAGGATTTTTCCGGAGGATCCGGCTCAAATTCCGCTGGCCAAAAATTCCCCTAAAAAACACCCTCCTAGATATCCTCAATCGAACCTTTTCCTGCCCTTAGAATCACTGCTTCGCCACTTGTATAGTCGATGACTGTAGATGGCTCGGGGAAAATGGGTCCGGCGTCCACGACGAGATCGACATCTCGGCCCAGCCGAACGGATATAGCAACCGGATCATCAAGCAGCGAATCAACATCGTCGTGCACAACACTTGTAGCCAATAGAGGTGAATTTAGCTCACGGAGTAATGCCAAAATGACTGGGTGGTCTGGAATTCGAATACCAATGGTTTTTCGACCTTGCAGCGCGGCCGCTGGAATTCGTTTGCTGGCGTTCAAAATAAAGGTGTACGGCCCGGGCAGCACTCGGCGCATGATTCGGTATGCGCTGTTTGGCATTCCTCGCGTATATTCCGATACGCTAGCCAGGTCGTAACACAGGACACTGAGGGGCTTGGTGATGTCGTTAGCCTCTAACCCTTTAATTCTATAGAGTTTTTGTGCGGCGTTTCGGTCGTCTACCCCGCAAACAATCGCGTACACGGTGTCCGTGGGAACAACCGCCACGCCGCCGTTTGTGATTTTTTGAGCCGCTTGGCGGATTGCGTGAGAATCCAGAGCATAGGGATTGATCGAAAGTAAATCTGCCATGCACTTACCATAGCCGCTTGCCTTTGGATCTTGCAACAATAACCCACATTTCTTCACAACTGCACTGCGAGGGTCAGCCGAAATACATAAGTGTCCCTAGTCGGTCGCTTTTGGCCGATTTGCCCAGTCCGGTCGTTGCGGAATATTTCCGATATGCTTCAGTCCGGTCTCGGCCAATTCGGCACTGGATTAGCGTTCTCTGGATCGTTTCCAAGCCTGAAGCTGATTTTTGACCGATACTGCAAGTTCGTGAGTGATTTTGCGCGAAATTGTGGTTTTTTGTCGCAATAAAAGTCGAAATTATGCTATTGTATAATAAAATCCACGCGTAGCCCTGACTTATGACTAACTTGCTTGAGAAAGTGGAGATGTGTCATCAGATTCGGATATGGTGAGGTGTTTTTGCCCGGAAGCGTGGCACCGTCATGTTGAAGACAAAAAAGTCCGCTATCCCTGAAGATACTGACGAATCGTTGCTTGTAGCCTCAGGCACGTGAGAAACCCGGGTTAAAGACTCATCGGAGTTTCTGGGTCTGTAACTCGTGTTGTCTGGTAAGACTTCAAAAAAAATTCACAGTCGTAAACGTTTTCGGACAAAGTTGTTGCATTGGAACGAACGGGTGGTTAGACTGGGGCTTGGACATTGGCAATTCAGTGTTCCACCTCTGTGGGTCATCGCCGGATACGGCGCTCTGACGCAAGTCCCGAGTGGACAATCTTAAACCGAACATAGCAAGGCTGGTCGACTTCATGTCGGTCCTCGATCCCAGTCTAATGGTCGGTCCAGGAGCAAAGAATCTCTAACTATAGACGAGAGGCAGGATTTACGCTGCCTCATCGGCTGCCTGATGGCTGCAGTTATGCGCTTTAAGTCGGCGGCGGGGTCGGCAAGTCCGACTCGCCAGGCGGCTTGGCGCACATGGGCGATGACCCGTGATTCTGCGATCCGTTGTGTGATTAAGTTACATGCGGCTCCAGATTAAATCGCAGTGCTAGCTTGTGTTTCTCGCGAGCTTGCGGTCGAGAGTGTCGACACGCCAGTCGGTTCGGGGATGGTGGGCGTTTTTTGCCCGGAGGCATGGCCGCGCCATGTTGAGGACAAAAAAGTCTACCCTACTTGAAGAAACTGCGGATCGGAGCTCGCAGCCTCAAGTTTGTTAGAAATTGGGGGCTAGTGGCAACATAACAAGGCGTCAGAGGGTTAGCTTCAAGCCGGAAGTGACCCTGAAAAAGCTAATTTAGCGCTGAATTGGCAGGGACCCGACTTTTGTGTGGGTCATTGCTTCCGAATCGGACGCTGATAAACCGGCGGATCTCAAGTTAGAGAGATCTACTCGAGAAAATTTTGTGAAAAGATATGTCGATGAGCTTGGGCGGGGGGATCTTGAGCCTCATGCCCGGAAGAAAGCCGCGGCAATATTGGGAAAGATGCTGCAGGTTTCGGGTTGGTCAAGACGGCCAAAAGCCGCCGATCTGAGACCGTTTATCTACTTCCGCTGACCCTCAGAGTGCTCGATACAGTCAAACCAACCAACATCAATAACCCATTCATAGTAGAATGGGGAGGATAACAAGTGAGTCTTGATAAGGATCGAACGGCTGATACAACCGTTCACCGGCGACCAGGTCGCCGGGTAGTGACTATGCCAACAGCAGCCGTGGGTACCACGACGCTAAGCAACGGAAAGAAGACCGGCAAAAAAATTCGCACAATGGGTGTGCTTCCACCGTCCATGCCTGCAAGCAAAGCGCCCAGTAATCCGTTTGGAGGTACGGCGCCGGCAACATCAGGTATGGTGCCCACTATCGGTGCCACAGCCTTGACAATGAGTGAGCCTAAGCAACCACGCAAAGTGAATCCGTTTCGTGAGCGGTGGGAAACGGCTACGGATGGCATTCAATCGATTCACGGCCGTCCATTTGACCCGACCCGTGCCTATAACGAAGGTGACATTATACTTCACAAACAGCACGGAATGGGGATCGTAGAGTGCGTTACTTCAGCAAAAGACGAGATCGTTGTACTTTTTCGAGAAAGCCAGGAAACGTTTGAGATTACTCCA
>JABWCM010000389.1 GCA_013360285.1 Myxococcales bacterium | reverse complement strand
AAACCCGAGTAATATCGGGAATATTGCGCAGGGTTTTTCGGAACCAAGGCGGCCAAAAGCCACCGGCCAAAGCCTGCGCAGCTATTTTTTCACAAACTCCCAGCGTCGTCTGGGGCAGTGGTGGTCGGATGCCTTTCATAAGAAGGTCTATCCCGTACTACTGCGGCTCGAAGGGGAGTTCGCCCGGCTGTATGCGGACGGGACAGGGCGACCCAATTATAGCGTGGCGCGGATTGTGGGGATCGCGTTACTTCAAGAGATGTTTGGACTCGCCGACCAGCAGGCGCTCGACGCCTTGGTGTTCGACCTTCGGTGGCAGCATGCCTTGGGCTTTGCGCAAGAGGAGGAGCCGTACCTATCGCGGCGCAGCTACGTGGAATTTCGACGCCGTTTGGCAAAACAGGACCCCCAGATGACCCTGCTTCGGCGGGTTTTTGACCAAGTGGGGGCTGCGGCGATGGAGGACCTTGATGTTTCCCCTACAGAGCAGCGACTCGATTCGACTCGGATTGTCTCCAACATTGCCTCTCTGGGCCGCACCGACCTGTTCGCGTCGACTCTTCGGGTGTTTCTCCGGGAATTGAAACGGCGCTGGCCGGACAAATGGGAGAGTCTGCCCCACGCGCTCCGTGAATGGTACGAGGCGAAGGAATCCGGGAAGGGGTGGTTTTCGGGAGGAGGGGCCGACAAACAGCGTCAACGACTGGAACAGCTAGCCCGGATCTCTCACAAGTCCTGGGTTACGACCGCTGATTCGCGAGCATCTTCGGGCGTAGTAGGCGTTTTTTGTCCTCGACATGGCTGGCACGCCTCCGGGCAAAAAACACCCACAAACGCCCGAGTCTGCTGGCGACTCCGCGCTCTCACTCGAGGACTTGTGAGAAATCCGGGCTAGATCAATGGCTTTGGGACGTGCAAGGCGCCATGCACAACGACCCCGAGGTGGCCTCGTGCGAGCCCTATCAGGCGCTCGCCCGGTTAGTCCGGGAGCAGTTGGAGTGGACCAAGCCAAAACCAACCGAGCCGAGTCCGGCCGCGAACGGACCCGACCTCTCCAGCCCCGCCGGCGACGAGCCCCACTCGGCATCCGAGCCGACCCCCTCTGCAGCCCCCTCGTCGGAGCCAAGCTCCCTGCCGGGTCCGACGCTTGCGGACGCAGCCGCCCCTGCCCAACCCCCTGGCGTTGAGGCCAGTGGGCCCTTGGGCCAACTGACCGTGAGAAAATCCTCCATCAACCATGGAACGTGCTTGCAATCGCCTCACGACCCCGACGTCGGGTACGGACACAAGGGCATGGGTTACCACGTGCACATTGCCGAAACCTGTCGCAATCTCAGGACAGAAATCCTGACGGACTTTGAGGTGCTGCCCGCCAACGAAAACGACTACGGCAAGGAGCGTCGGGTTCTGGAGCGGCTGGACAAGCGCGGTTGGCGTCCTACCGTCCTCAACGTCGATGCGGGCTACTGCACGGGTCAGGGCATCGTGGACGCTCAAGCCCAGGGAACGCTGCTCTGAGGCCCGGTGCTCGCCGCTAAGCTGCCGGAGGACGTCGTGGGTCGGGACCAGTTCGTCTTTGACGAGGCGACCGGACGGATCCTGCGCTGCCCCGCGGGCCACGCCCCCGTTCGTCATGGGCAACGGCGCAGCGATGCTTCCGGAGAATCGACAGGGCATGCTTTCTTTGATGGCGCTACGTGTCGTGACTGCCCACTGAGGCAACGCTGTGTGGCCAGACCGCCCAGTAGTGGGCACAGGGGCGATTTTCACGTAGAGGTGCTCCCCAAGCTTCGCGCACGAGATCAGAGGCTAGGTGGCTGGTGTTTTTTGATGAAATTTTTGTCCTGGCCGCCTTTAATCCCTGCGCCATATTCCCGATATGACTCAGGATTTTTCCGGACGATCCGGCTCAAATTCGGCTGGCCAAAAATTCCCCTAAAAAACACCACACACCTAGCCGAGCAGAAAACCTCCCAATGGAAATCCGACTATGCGATTTGCTGCGGGATCGAAGCGACCAACTCCGAACTGAAGCGCGCCCACGGTCTGGGCAAGCTTCGGGTCCGACGCCTGCCCCGCGTTCGACTGGCCGTCAGTCTGAAGTTGACCGCCTGCAACGCCAAGCGCTGGCTACGAGCGACGGGCAACGGTCGCAAGCCGGACCTTCCCAAGCCCCCGAGCCGCGCAAATGCCGCCGGGTAGGCCACGACCGTCCAAAAGCGCTTTTGCCCCCCCGGTGGGCGTGGATCGTGGCTGTAGCATTCTCCCAACTCTACCAGCCGCCACGGCTCGCCGAATGACACCCCGCCGACTGGTCGGAGTCGACTTTGGGTAGCTCACCGGTCGAAAGTTTTCTCGCGGGTTGCTTCTCACGAATCTTTCCAGGGTTCGCTTTGCCCCCCACCTGGGAGCGTGAGCGCGGAACCGGAATTGGCAACGCTATTCGAAACATCCTGGATGCCTCAAAGAGGTGCCTGATCCTGGCGTTTGCAACGCAACGTGGGCCGATCGCTGCCTTGAGTTTTTGTTCCATTTCGGTAAGCTGTTCTCTGCTCATCGGCTCTCCATACGTCGTGGTTCGTTTTGCAACACCAAGACTGATATAAGATGCCGTTGAACGTCCATGGTGCCTCAATCATGATTGGTTTGCTAAAAATCTTACGTATGAACCCCGACTGCTTTTCGCGAGGAGGGTTTTGTGGAACGAATTGGTCAATATCTCGAAGTTATGAAACGATTCGTCTGGTGTGCCGTTGTGTTACCGGTGGCGTGCGGCGACTCGGAGGAAAACAAGCCCGTAGATTTGTCCGTGCCTGTGGAGACCTTCTCTCAGCCGCGCGAAATCTCGGCCGCCGACGGCGTCGTCGAACTCACTTTGCAGCCGACTGAGGTCGAGGTGGGAGGCAAACGCCTCTGCCTGCGCGCCTACGGCGAGCTGCCGGGACCGACTATCCGCGTGGCCGATGGCGAGGAGCGCAGCGTCCGGGTGAACCTGAAAAACGCGTTTACGAAGTCCGACTATCGTAAGGTGGCCTCGCAGGACGGCCAAGGTGAAGAGCACTGTTACGACTTCAACTTGACGAACCTCCACGCCCACGGCCTCCACGTACAGCCTGAGTATGCTGCGGGCGGAGCGGCATGCGAGTCACCGGGCTGCGCCGACACCGATGGGGATGGGGCAGAGGACGCCATCTATTTCGCCGACAACGTGCTCAACGATGTTCCTCCGGGTGGTCTGGCCAAATACCGCTGGGACCTCGACCAGGATGACAGCGATCCCGATCGTCCTGGCGGCAAACACTGGCCGGGAACCCACTGGTACCACCCGCATATCCACGGCTCGACGACTGTGCAGCTCATGAACGGTGCCGCGGGTATGCTGGTGGTCGAGGGTAACGTGGACCAGCTCGACGCGGTCAACGCGGCCCGCGAACGCGTGATGGTCCTCAGCCAGATCCCCTACGACGTGACCGAGAAAAACGTAGACGGCGACCCCTTCGTCACGCCCCTGGCGGATGGCGAGCCCTGCGATGAGGACCATCTCTCCATCAACAACTTCCTGGCCGCCCACCACGCCGCCAAAACGAACAGCACACTCAACGGCAAGATCTCTCCTGTGATGGTGACCGCGCCCGGTCAGGTCGAGCGGTGGCGCCTGTTGCATGCCGGTATGCTGGAGGAGATGTGGATCGGCATTTTCCCCAGCACGGACGACAAGTGCAGTGATTTCGACGCCCACCACCCCCTCGCGGTGCAGCAGTTTGCCGCCGACGGCATCGCTTTGCCACGGACCTACGAGCGCGACTTCTTTTTCATGTCCCCAGGTTACCGCATCGATCTGTTGGTCCCGATGCCGACGAAAGAGACCACACTGTGCCTCCAGGCCTACCGCTCGGACAGCCTTTCCGATCTGACCAAGATCGATCAGCCGTCGGTCGGCACCTTCCCTGCGCGGGACCTGCTGGCCATCATCCGTGTGCACAAGGGGGCCGGCGAAGCGACGAGCACCCGCCTCCTTACCGACGCCGAGCTGGCCACCGTGGCGCCCCCGGTGACCTGGAAGGGCAAGTTCCAGGGCAAAGATAACGTCCAAGTGAGCTGCGACGACCAGGGTGCGGACTGGTCTCTGAAGGCCGATCAGAAGGTGGTGCTCGTGCACCCCGCGTTCTTAGTCGCTTCCGGGGCCGACAGTTCGGGAGAAGAGGCGACCGTGAGCAGCGGCGGGTCCTGCGACCCGAATCACCAAGAGCACAGCGGCGACTCCGAGTCCGTATGCACGTGCCCGTTGCCCAACCTGAATTGCCGTCTGTTCCACCCGCGCCGCATGTTTCGACACACCGACGCCGAGGGCAAGGAGCACGCCTACCGCAATGATCGTGTCTTTGTGGCGGGTACGACCGAGCTTTGGGACGTGACCGCCACGGATGGGCACCCCTTCCACATCCACATCAACCCCTTCGTCGTGTGTCCGGCCAAATCCGAACGCGATCCGCCGTTTGCCCACTGGCGGGACACCTACTTCGTCGAGTTCAGCGATTTGGTCGCCGACGACAACAAACCGCGCCGGTTCCTCATTCGGCACGCCGACCCCTTCGTCGGGTCCTTCGTGCAGCACTGCCACAAGATCACGCACGAGGACGAAGGCATGATGGAGCTCATCGAGGTCTGTCGGCCCGGTGACACAGATTGCCTCTGTCTCATGGGCCAGACCGTGGACAAGGGGACCTGCGTCACCCCCAACGCCGGCTGTTTCGAGGACGACGTCCAGTGCCTTTTCGCCGAGGCGCTCGTGGCCACCTACTCTCCGGGGGACTACGCGACAACGGAGAACGCGTCGCTGACCGATCTCTCCGGCGCGACCATCACGCAGCTCCGAGCCCGCGGCCTCGATGAGTGCCTGCCGCAGGGGCCACCCGGCCCGCCCGGCCCGCCCTGAGCCCAAAACCTGTGCCTGGCGCCTGTTCTGTGTTATGTCCGTTTCGTCCCGGGATGTGCCGGCTTCGATCGATTCGTCGGAAAACGTTTTTAATTCGTCGAGCAGCGCCGCCAACTCCGGGTGCGACAGCCCTTTGCCCGCGCTACCGTGTATTTCCCGAATGTCGCCGCTTTGGCTGGGCTCGTCTGGCGGGCGTCTTTGGATTTTACCGTTCCAAATAACGTCGCGTATGGAGCATGGTCCGCCTGTTTTCCCGAAACCAGAAACGCTCTAAACCCCCTAAGAGGGTGTTTGGGAAAAAAATAACGGCGAGCGAGACAGTGGCCGTAGCGAGGCGGGCCTGCCGACTGAGGCCCACCGGAGGCGTACCCGAAGGT
>JABWCM010000388.1 GCA_013360285.1 Myxococcales bacterium | reverse complement strand
CGGTTCCATTTTCGGGGATTGGGCGGGAACGGGTGGGGGGCTTGGTCGATACGATGGTGGAGCGCGAGATTTTGTACGAGGCGGACGGAGTGTTAAGTTTAGGAAGGCGGGGGGAAAGTTTGTATGGAAAGAAAAACTTTTTTGAATTGTACGCGGTGTTTACGGCGCAACCGATGTTGCGGGTGATGGCGGGGCAAACAGAGGTGGGAACGGTCCAGGCGCAGTTTGTGATGATGCAGGACAATACGCAGGGGCCGTTGTGTTTTCGGCTGGCAGGAAGGGCGTGGATGGTTGTGGAAGTCGACTGGGCCAAAGGGGTGGTCAGGGTCAGGGCGGCAGATAAGGGGAAGGTGCCAAGCTGGTTGGGGGTGCCGGGGGTGTTGAGCCACGAGTTGTGTGGGGCGGTAAAGAAAGTGTGCGCGGGGGAGGTTGAGGGAGGACGGTGGTTGAGCAAAACCGCGAAACGGGAGTTGGAAGCGGTTCAGATTGCGTACGAGGGAGTGGTGGGTCCTGGTGGCCAGGCGGTAGAGGACCAGGAAACCGAAGTGGTATGGCATACGTTTGCGGGCGGGGCAATCAATCGCTTGCTGGCAGCCGGACTGATGTTGGAATCGGGCAAAAAGTGGGTGGCGGGAAATCTGTCGGTGCGGTGTAAAGAAGAAGGGATATCGGGGGCTATGACGAGGGGATACGTGGAGAAATTGGGGGAAGTGGACTGGGAAAGTTTGGCGAAAGGGGTAGCCAAGGGGTTAACCAGGGGAACGTGGACCAAGTTTCAGCCATGTTTGCCACAATCCGAGGAGAGCAAACTGTTGGTAAACCGCCTGCTGGATGTGAAAGGAACGAGGCGGTGGATAACCAGCAGTGAAAATGGGTGAGAGGCTGTGAAAAATGTGGGCGCGGGCCGTGGGCGTGGATTTGGCGGCGGATTGGACTCGAAAAACCCGAGTCATATCGGGAACATTGCACAGGTTTTTTTCTGGGCAGGGGGACAAAAGCACTCGTCCAAGTTCGTTCAGCTATTTTTTCACAAGCTCCAACACCTTTTTATAGGTGTGGGGTTCGCTGAACGGATACCTCGATCACTTACAGGTATTGATACCGATACATTTTCCATAAATGCATACGTCAAGACAGTTCGTCGGGTTGCCGTCGTCGCATAAGGGGCCGGTCAACGGTGCGGGGACGCAGACTTCGTTCGGGTCACAAGGCTCAGACCACGGCTGACCGACATAACACGGGTGATACGATATGCAGGTGCTGGAGTTACACGGGTCAGTGCTTTGTTGGTCACACACCGCCACCACTTCATGAAAGCATCCCGTTGGAGAAGCACAGGTGTCGTAGGTGCATGGTTTGCCGTCAGAGCAATTCAATGGATTTCCCAAATAGTCACATCCCTCCCCTTCGGTCCATATGCTTACCGAACAGATGTTGCCATCGTCGCAGTCTGGAGTACATAAAACATCGCAGCCCGGAAGATTGTCTACAAGCTCGGCCTCATACCAATAAACCGCATAACCCGCTTGACTCGTTACCACAATGTCGAGATCCCCATCGCCTTCCATATCTCCAATGTCCACGGCCGTGTGGAATTTGGGCTCAAAGTCGACCACATGGGGTACCATCCTTAACGGAGTTCCACCCTGATTTTCAATCCACCAAAGCCCATGCTGAGACGAGCCATGGGTGACCAAAGCCACATCCACGTCGCCATCACTATCGAGGTCGCCGAACGCCATATCGGCAAGTTTGCCCCCGTATCTGCGGGCAATGGGTCGCTGAGTAAATATTGGCTCCGGACCTCCACTCGATTCCAACCAAATCAAGTCCTGCCCAAACGTTCCAATCACCACGTCCAAATCTCCGTCCGAATCGAGGTCTACAGTCTCAATACGCTCCGGCATAGAATCGGTCTGGGAATTCAAATTCAGGAAGCTGGGAGTAAACGTTGGTACCGCCATCCCGTCTGAACGAAGCCACACCGCGGCGCCCGATGCCCCTTTTTTCCATCGTGCGATAATATCCAACGCTCCGTCCTGATCCAGGTCCCCTACCGCAAGGGCCTGATGCCAACCGGTGGACTGCGAATATACCTCGTATGCAGCAAACTTCGGTTTCGGCGCTCCGTCACTGAGCAACACCATTACTCGACCACTGTCGGCGGTACCAGCTACTACATCCAGGTGCCCGTCGCCATTGAAGTCTCCTGCCCGGACACTCGTTGGGGACTCATAACCTACATCAGCTTTAGCTCCAAACCATTCGATGGCGTTCGGCAATGGGGAATCAACCGCTGGTTTGCTCCTGCTAAAATAAACGTGGGTCGACACTCCGCCGGACGAGCTCACGAGGTCCAAAAAACCGTCTCCGTGGAAGTCACCAATGTCCATCTGAGACCAAGTGTCCGTGGGAATTAAACCGCTCTTAACTGACTCATAGGGATAACCGGTGTTCTCATACCAAGCACCGCCATTCTTGCCCCCCACCGCAATATCCAAGTCACCATCTTTGTTAAAATCCGCTACGGCGACGGCAACTGGTTCTTTATAGTTGGGCATCGCGTTCACCTTACGTCGTGTAAATTGAATCGGGCTGACGCAGGGATTCAATTCGCCTGGACCAGGGCAGACCGACGGGGCAACAAGGCACGGATTGGAACAGCCCGCGCCTGTACCGACACCCGAATCTTCGGCTGTCTTTTCGACGACGAATCCGATAACCGCAATGATATCGGTGACACTTACAATTCCATCACAGTTGATATCCGGAGATGCACCGACCGCAGACAAACAAGGCGGGTCCGGATTCTCGGCCAGGGACGCAAGCACTGTGAGGATACTGCATTGAACGTCAACAACGTCGACACCGCCCGAACCATTCACATCCCCCAAAACGACGTCGCAAGTAGCCAACGCACCGACAGGTTGAACAACAGCCGCGGCGAAAATGCCAACAACAACAAGATCTAAACGAGTCATGGATCATCCTCCTGCGATGAGCGGGTGTTTGCATATTGAATTCTGCTGCGCGTGCCTACGGCTCACTACGCCGGCTGTGCCTCGGTCGGCCCGACCCTCGTTACGGCCACTCTCGCTGACCCTGTGAGTCTGTGAAAAAATAGGTGAACGAACTTGGACGGATGCTTTTGTCCCCGCTGCCCCGAAAAAAACCTGCGCCATATTCCCGATATGACTCGGTTTTTTTCCGGGCATCGGGGCCAAAATCCCCGCGTCCAAGTCCGTCCCCATTTTTTTTCACAGCCTCTCAGAATTCCGCGAACAGCTCATCGGTGGTGTTGGCAAGAACCGCCTGTTTGAGCCACCGATTCAACTGGTCCAAGTCGGTGGTGTTGGTCACTTTGCTCCGCTGCTCCTCGGTGATCGTAAGGCCACGAACTTCGAGGATTGTTAAAATCGCCTTCGCTTCGCCTTCGGCTACTTCTTTGGCAATCCCTTCT
>JABWCM010000133.1 GCA_013360285.1 Myxococcales bacterium | reverse complement strand
AAACCCGAGTCATATCGGGAATATGGCGCAGGGTTTTTCGGAACCAAGCCGACCCAAAGCCACCGCCCAGAGGCCGCGCAGCTATTTTTTCACAAACTCAGAGAGTCAGCGGAAATAAGGAAGTGTTCCTGGTCGGGTCGATTTTGCGCCGGATTGTCCGGGACCGGACTGAGGAATATCGGGAATATTCCGCAAGGACGGGACTGGACAAATCGGCAAAAAGCGACCGATTCAGGGGCACTTATCTATTTCCGCTGACCCTATCTGTGCCTGAGTGTGTCCACAGGTTGAGGAATTCCGCAAATTTTGTGCGAAAACAATGGCCATGTCGACTTGTGTCGATTCGTTTTCGACAATCTCGATTCTGTCTCAAACACCTCTGTTAGCCGCACCTCGTTTGGTATTCGTCGGCCTGCGTAAAAAGTGGTCGGAACGGATTGGGCGACAGAGAGGTTGTGGAAAAACCCATGCGAAAGTCCACAATCGTTTTACTGGTCATCATCGGGCTGTTACTCGGCGCGGTAGGGGGAGTCTACTTAGCCCTGCCCAGGTTGGCGCAAAACTTTGTCAACGTGGTCGCCCTACGTCTGGGTGCCCATTTTGGGGCAGACGTACGATGGACACAAACTTCGTTTCATCGTTATGACCGCATCCAACTATTCGATGTTGCTTTGGTTCGCGCCGGTGCGGCAGAGGATGAACCACCAATTGTTCGTATTGCCCATGCGGACGTTTATTTTGAGCCCGAGTCTATTCTTACCGGTAAGCTGCGCCTCTCTCGTGTTAATTTATCAAGACCTACAATTAATTTAATACGGTATCAGGACGGATCGACCAACTTTGCCGAGTTCGAAAAGAAACTCCGGTCTCTTTTGAAACGCAGCGGCAAAGACGCGGGGACCGGCAGTTCACCGTTTCGTTATCTGGCCCGGTCGCTTCCGGAAATGAACATTTACGACGCGAAACTACGGTTTTTGGACCACGGGAAAAAAACACTGATACCTGGTTTTCAATCGTTTCATATTGATGGTGGACGGTTTGCGGCAAAAGATTTGAGCCCCGTTCAGGACGCATTGGATTTGCGGTTTGACGGTGATGTGTCGATTGTCGAACTCGATAACCAGGTGCGTTTTTCGGGTCGATTCAGCTATCCGGGAAAAGAACTGGATTTGTCGTTGGCGTTGTTGAGACGACTGGAGTATCGCGTTGGCGGACGGCTGGTATCAGTGGGTGGGCTGTCGTGGGACATGGGGGGGGAAATCAAGCTGACCGACATCGTCGTGGGAGATGGCCAGTCATCGCGGGTGCCGTCTGGGGAACCACCCGCAGTTCGCGTGAGAGCCGTCGCGTTGAAATTGAAACCGGATGCATTTCAGGGAGAATCATTGGTCTCTCTTAACCGGGTCACCGCCGCGCTGGCAAAAATCGACACGGTCACGTTGGAAGAGCCGGAGATTTTGTTTCAACGTTATGCCGACAACACACATAATTTTGCGGACTTGCAGGAAAATCTCCACAGGGATGGCGCCGAGCCGGTCGCGGTGGAGAGCCAACCATCGGAGGTTGTGCCAACATCGACAACTCCACTTGTGGATGCCGCAGGAGAAGACGAGGCGCCCGGAGCGCAGGTCAGACGAAAAGTATCCAAGGCGTTTCGCAGTGCAGAAAAAGCGGTTGGCGCGCTGACTGAATTGTTGCATGCGGTTGGAACCGGTATGCCCGTCGACCGTATTGCTGTTCGTGGTGGAACGATTCGGTACGCAGATGAGATTCTCTTTGACGATGGATTTCAGAGTCGGTTGGACAACTTTGATCTTGTAGCAACAAGGCAAAATGACGCTAAAATGCTTGAGTTTGCTACTACATTTGAGACCGGGGACGTGGGTACCCGCGCAAAAAATCAACTAAAAGGGCGTGTTCAACTCGAAACCCGCGACATTCAGGTGGATTTGTCGATCGAAAAACTGGGACTTGAACCGTATGGTGCGTTGTTTCCCGGGGTTATCCCGGTAGAGGTCGCAACAACATTGCATCATACCGAACTACATTTCATTTATGCCCCTGAGCAGCAGGATTTTAGGGTCGAGGGACAAGTTTATGTGTCCGGCTTACCATTTCGGCATCACCTCGTCGCAACAAAAACACTTACAGGTATTGATCTCGGTGCGGATTTTGCGGCCCGTATCGACATGAAAAAAAACGAGTTGGTTCTTGAACGGTCAAAATTTTCTGTCGGCAAAGTACCGTTGATCGTACAGGGAACCATTGTCCGATATGATGAAAATCCGGCGTTTGATTTTGACGTGCGGCTTCCGGAAACACCTGTTCAGAATCTTATCGATTCCCTGCCGAAAGAGCTTATTCCTCGGTTATCTGGAATGAAGGCAGACGGAACCCTTGAATGGTCGTTGTTGTTCAAACTGGATACGGCGGACATGAACACGTTGGAGTACGAAGCAACACCTGTTTTGCGTGGTTTTGTGGTACGCACCCTTGGTGATTACGTTCACTTAAGCAGGGTCAGAGGGCCATTTGAGCACCGAGTTGTCGAACCGGACGGAACCGTTTATTCGTTTCAGACCGGTCCGGGATCAGGCAACTGGACACCTTATCGAGAAATTTCACCTTGGATGACCGCGGTGATCACCACTACCGAAGACGGTGGTTTTTTTTCGCACAGCGGCTTCAGCACATTCGCGATTAAAGAATCAATCGTTCAGAACCTGGAAAAGGGTAGTTTTGTGCGTGGCGCGAGCACGATCAGTCAACAGTTGGCCAAAAATCTTTTTTTGTCGAGAGAGAAGACGATTTCCCGCAAACTTCAGGAAATCATCATCACCGATCAGATCGAAAAATCCCTTACGAAAGAAGAAATTCTTGGTCTATATTTCAACGTCATTGAGTTCGGTCCCAAAATTTATGGGATTACCAAAGCTGCGGAGAGATATTTCGGCAAACATCCATCCGAACTATCGTTGTTGGATTGTATCTTTTTGGCAAGCGTGATCCCGAATCCGAAACGTTACTATCGGCAGTTTGAACGCGGCGCAGTTACTGAAAACTGGCGATTAAAGTTGGAGTTTTTTGCCAAAGCAATGCTTCAGAGAGGTAAGATAACACAAGAGGAATACGATGCCATCGTTCCGTTTTCACCGTGGTTCATAGGACAACCTCCTCCCGAGGGTTTCCAACACGTTCCACCTGGGCTTGATGACGAACTGTTGGATGAGGAGCCTACCGACGAGGAGATACCTGAAGAGATGGATGAAAATGAAGGTGAGGCGATCTCACCGGAAGAGGCACCGTGAGCCGAAAAACCACAAGGCCATCCGATCGTTCCCTGCGGTCGCGCCTTCCTCCTTGGGACCATTTCCCGCGAGGAAAGCGGGAATCGCACCGATTTAAGCGACGTGTAAGCATATTTGCGTCGATACTCATTGTCGCTTTCATTGTTGCGGTTCTTGTGAGTTTTCGGTCCATTCTATTCCCGTTTATCGTTGCTTTGATCCTTGCATACATACTCGAGCCTTTCGTTGGCAAAGTCGCCCGCCGGGGATTACCTCGGTGGATCAGCGTTATTCTTGTGTACATCTGTTTCTTGGGGGCTGTCTGGGGCTTTGGATACTACTTGTTTCCAAAACTTGGGTATGAAGGTGAAAAAGCCATGGCACGCCTTCAGGATCTGCTTCGTGACGCACCCAATCTGTACGAAAGCGTTGAATCGAAAATCGAGTCGATTTTAGGGGGAAATTCCTTGGAACAGGTGCCGGCGGAACCCCCGGCAACCATTGCGGCATCGGATGAACGCCTGGCTTCCCGTTGGGGTTTCGGGCCGAATCTGTTTTTAAATCCAGCCGACCAGTCGTTCGACGTTCTGACGTTGGAACCGGTTGAGTTTATGGCAACCGAACGCGCGTTGCTGGACAGCGAAGCTTTGCGAATGGTGCCGGGAGAGACCATGCAGGGGCGCTGGGGACCAGAGGGCGGCGTGGACGAAAAACAACATCGCGCCAATCTTATCGTTGAAGAATTGCAGCCCGGGGTTTTTGGTGTCCGGCTGCGTGATACCACCATTGAAGTGGAGTCGGTCGGTGAAGGGCGGATCAATATTACTCCTCAAGCCCAAAAAGCGAGCGAAAACCGCCTTCAAAACCTACAACGAGAAATAGGTTCCGGACTAAAAACCGCGTTGGAGAAAGCCGGAAGCGGCATGTTAAGTGGGTTTTTGGGTTTTACGCAGTCCATTGTGCAAGGCGTTTTGGGTGCTCTTATCGGAGTCGTGTTGGTTTTTATGGTTGCCGCGTTCATGTTGATCGGGATGGACGAAATCCGCCCATTTTTCCGCGGAGTGGTTCCCCCACGATACCGTACCGATTACGACGAACTGTTAACTAAGCTTGATGAAGGTTTAAGTGGGGTTGTGCGCGGGCAACTTCTGATCTGTTTGGTCAACGGAATATTGTCGGGGATTGGATTTGCAATTTTTATCCCGGAATACGCGATTGTATTGGCGATTTTTGCCGGGGTGATGTCGCTAATCCCGATTTTCGGCACCATCATCAGCTCCGTACCCGCGGTGTTGATTGGCCTTACTAGCTCATTTGCAACGGGGGTGTTTGTGCTGGTGTGGATATTGGGCATTCACTTCATCGAAGCGAATATGCTTAACCCTAAGATTATCGGTACATCTGCTAAGATTAATCCGGTCGTGGTCGTATTTGTATTGATAGCGGGTGAACACATGTATGGCTTGGCAGGTGCTCTGTTGGCGGTGCCGGCTACGAGCATTGTACAAACGCTTATTTCTTTTACCTACGTCCGAATTCGCCCGTTTTTGTGGGATGGTCTGGCGGAAAACCGAAATCAGTCCGAATAAAACCGACCGTTGCGTTTTGCCATATCGATCAGCATGGGCGCGGGTGTGAAGCGTAAACCAAATCGTCCCGCAAAATCCTGCATTTTGGCGACAATGCTTGTCACGCCGACTTCATCGATAAACCGAAACGGGCCGCCGCGAAACGGAGGAAATCCAAGTCCAAATATCGCTCCAATATCGCCGTCCCGGGGTGACCGAATAATATTTTCCTGCAAACACAACGCCGCCTCGTTGACCATCAACAATGCGCACCGCTCGGCAATGAGACTCGATTTCATGGTCGTTTCCGGTTTGATACCCAATAGGGTATACACCGACGTATCTACCTCTTTCCGACCCTTTTTCTTCTTTTCGTTGTATTGATAGAACCCTTTCTGGTTCTTTCGTCCTTTTCTGTCGTCATTCACCAGTCGTTCCATCACCGCCGGTGCCTGCAGCCGCTCACCAAACGCTTCCAGCATGATCGGCCCCACTTTTGCTGCAACGTCGATTCCGACCTCATCCAGCAAAGTAATCGGCCCCACGGGATAACCCCATTTTTCCAACGCCCCATCGATTCGCTCAATCGGAACACCTTCCGCCAGAATCTGGGCGGCTTCATTCATGTAGGGCGCAAGGATGCGGCTTGTGTAGAAGCCGACGCCGTCGCGAACGACAATAACCGTTTTCCCTTGGTTTTTGCCAAGTTCAACTGCGGTGGCTGTGACCCAATCAGCGGTTGTTGTGGTTACAATGATTTCCAACAGCGGCATTTTGTCTACAGGCGAGAAATAATGCATGCCGATGACCATTTCCGGGTGCCGGCTACCTTGCGCTATCTTGCTGATAGGAATGCTGGATGTGTTGGAGGCAAAGATTGTGTCCGGACGACTGATTGCCTCAATATCCTGAATCATCCGGTGTTTCAGCCCCAAATCCTCAAACACCGCTTCAATAATGATGGGGCAAGACTCCATCCCCTTATATTCGGTTGTTGCAGTGATTTTCAGCAGTTCGGCTTGACCTTCGAATCGGGTCAACGTTTTGCGTTTCACTCGTTTTTCGATCAATCCATAAATCGTTTTCAATCCGCGGACCACCGAATCATCGTCACGATCTTTAAGACGTACCGGTATATTTGCTTTCGACGCAGTAATATAAGCAATACCCGCTCCCATTAGACCGGCGCCGAGAATTCCCACTTTGTCAATTTTCCTTGGTTTGACGGCCGGATTGTCGACACCTGTGTCCTTTTTAAGCTGATTGACGGCAAAAAAGATGCTCATCAACGCTTTGGCTTCCGATGATACAACCAAGTTGCCAAATGCCGTTGCTTCGGCGGCAAACCCTGCCGACAACCCTTTGGAATAACCCACTTCGACAACCGACAAGATGGCTTCGGGCGCCGGATAGTTGCCATTTGTTTTCTTGAGCAACTTTTTTCTGGCCTGCTGAAACAGTACGGCTCTCCCGATGGGGTTTTCTTCTAACGCCAGTTCCGCCGCGCCCTCGGGCGTGGTCCAAGCTTTTAGGCGGCTGCTCAGTTTGCTAAAGTTTGTGCCACGGGTGTTCGAAGGGCGCGCCAAATCCAGGGTGCGACGGATTGCAGCATCCACCAAACCGCTGGAACGGACTACGTCAGCAACAAGTCCCAACTTTTTGGCTTTTGCCGGCCGGACATGTTTCCCGGTCAACATCAAGTCCAACGCATTTGCGATTCCAATCAGTCTTGGCAATCGTTGGGTTCCGCCCGCACCAGGCAGCAATCCCAGTTGCACTTCGGGTAACCCCAAAACGGTTTTCGGGGAGTCGCCGGCAATTCTTTGTGAACAAGCCAGCGCCAGTTCCAACCCCCCACCGAGGCAAGCACCGTCGATCGCCGCTACGATCGGCACCCGAAAGGCGGCAAGACGGTCAAACAATTTCTGAGATTGTGTGGAAAGTGCCGTCGCCTCCGATGCGGTCTTAACCGAACTGAGCATGGAAACATCGGCGCCGGCAATAAACGAACCAGGTTTCCCGCTGCAAAACACCACCCCAACGATGGAGTCGTCTTTGTCAAGATCAGAAAAAATCGTTTCAAACTGCGGCAAAAGTTGCGATTGAAGTGTGTTCTGGTTTTCGCCAATGATGTCCAAAGTGACTACAGCAACCCCGTCCGGACGTTTTTGGACCGTGAGCGCGGGTTGATTTATTGTTGTTTTCGTTGTCACTACACCACCTCCAGCACAAGAGCCGCGCCCAATCCGCCCGCGGCGCACGCGGTAACGAGCCCCAATTCGAAGCCGCGATGCCGTAATTCCCACAGGGTTTGGGTAATCATTCGTGCGCCGGTTGCAGCAAACGGGTGGCCATAGGCAATCGAGCCGCCGGCGACGTTGAATTTTTCCATATCGATTTCCCCAATGGCTGCCGACCGCCCCAATTTTTCGTTTGCAAATTGCGGCGACGCAAACGCTTTGATGTTGCAGAGCACCTGAGCAGCAAACGCTTCGTGCATGTCGACGAGCGACATATCATTCAACGTGACGCCGGCACGGTCCAAAGCCAATGGTGTGGCATACGATGGCCCCATCAACATGTCTTGACGTGGGTCCAAGGCGGCAAACGCAGCGGATCGGATAAAACCAAGAGGCTCCAGGCCCAACGATTTGGCGCGTTCTTCCGCCATCAGCGCCACCACGGCGGCTCCGTCGGTTAACGGGGAACTGGTGCCCGCCGTAATGGTCCCGTGTTTTTTGTCAAACGCAGGCTTCAAACGCGAATAACTCTCGAGCGTGGAGTTGTCCCGAATATTGTTATCCTTTGCCAACACTTCGCGAAACGGCGGAAAGTAGGTCGACATGACTTGGGGGGCGATTCGCCCTTCATTCCATGCCGTATTTGCTTTCTGATGCGAAAAATGGGCAAAAAGATCCTGTTCTTCCCGCGAAATACGATGATCTTTTGCCATTTCTTCTGCGTGTTCCCCCATTGTTTTTTGTGTGGAAAACTCCTTTGCCGATGGAGGAACCGGGATCAGGTCTCGTAATGATAAGTTAGATAAGATGTTGATCCGGTTTGTTAGCGTTTTGGCTTTGGATAACTCCAACAACGCCGCGGCAAGTCGTTTTGATACCGTGATCGGAACAACCGACGCACTGTCTGCTCCGCCGGCAAGCCCCCCGGTTATCCATCCTTGCTGAATCGATTGTGCAACGCTCACAACCGACTGAAAACTGGTTGCGCATGCTCGGGAAACGCTGAATGCGTCCACGGATTTGGGTAGGGGAGACATCAGCACGATTTCTCGGGCGATGTTTGGGGCCTCCAACGACGGCAATACACTTCCAAATACGAGTTGTTGAAATTCGGAAGGATCTACCGAAAGACGTGCGAGTAATTCCGTAACAACGGCAGCCCCCAATTCAAGTGCGGTGACTTGTTTGTAGGCGGTGCCCTGCCTGGCAAACGGCGTCCGCAGGCCGGAAATGACGGCAACGCGGTTTTTTTTGGACAGAGAACGTCGAGTTATGGCGGTGGATGGTGATGCGGACATAAGTGCTCCTGCGGCCGATTTGGAGGACCAGTGGAAAAAGGATGAATCCCCTGGATCGGTTACATTTGTGCAGCGAGACCGCCGACTTGTCGGCGAATTGATGGCGACGCGAATTTCCGGTCCGCGCTTGCGAGCCTTGGCCCAGAGGGTCACGCGGCCCCAACCTACTCGTAACGTTACGTTCGTGAGAAATCCGGTTTAGGATTCGCCGACCGCAGCGTTGAGTTTGGCTTGGAGTTCACCGCTGGCATACAGTTCGCGGGCGACATCGCACCCGCCGATAAATTCGCCGTTGATGAAAATCTGAGGGATCGTCGGCCAACTGGTGTATTGTTTAATCCCTTCACGAACTTCGAAATCCGCCAACACATTGACGCCTTTGTAGGTGGCGCCGCAATCGTCGAGGATGTCGACGACGGTTGCCGAAAATCCGCATTGAGGGAATTGTGGAGTTCCTTTCATAAACACCACGATTTTGTTGGACTTGATGATGGTTTCGATCTCTTCCCGAACGTTTCGCGACACGGTTTCGCTCCTATGGTCAAAAATCTTCGGCGGAAATGGTTTTTGGTATGTTTCGCCGCCGTGATCTTACGTTGTTCTAAGTTAACCCGTAAATTGCTAAATGAGAAAGTTAACCCGGCCGTTGTGAGTGGCCATTGGTTGCAGCCCATTGTGCCGGTGTCATGGTCTTGAGCGCCAGTGCGTGAATCGGGCCCCCCATGGCGGGTCCAAGGGCGCCGTAAACCAATTGGTGCTGCGCGACGAGCGACTTTCCTTCGAATGCTGACGAAATGACGGTTGCTTCAAAATGGTCTCCGGTTCCGGTCATGTCGTGGACAATCGCTCGCGAGTTTTCCAGTCCGGTTTCAATCATTTCTTGAACATGTTGTGCGGTGGGCATACAAACTCCTTGTAGGTGCCACAAATTGCGCCGCGATCCTAGCCAACTTCCGCTGGTTAAGCAAAGGTCGAAACGTAAATCGTTTTGCATTCAAGCAGTTCGTGTGCGGGTCGTGTCATCTAGGTGCCGGGTCGGCGGTTCGAATCGGGTGCGCCCACGACGGATGAAACACAGAAAACAAAAATGGCGTCGACTTCCATTTGTACGGCAGGTAGACTAACGATTTAATAGGTCGACTTAGGTGTGTGGTGTTTTTAGATGAATTCCACGCCCTGGTCGCCACTGGCCGTCTCGCCCGTAAAAATCCCTGCGCCATATTACCGATATGACTCAGGATTTTTCCGGACGATCCGGCGCAAATTCGCCTGGGTCGTGAAATCCCCTTAAAAACACCACGCACCTGGGCCGATTCTTCGTGACAAATGTGGGTACTCAAACATGAAATTGTGGCAAATTCCCGTACGAACAGCTTGTGTCATCACGCTGACATTCACACTGTTGGCCTGTGGATCGGATAGCTCCTCTCAAACCGGAGGTTCACCGTTTGACAACAACGGCAACGGGTTTACCGGTGGCGGATTTGATACCATTGGCGACGACGACGTGTCGCTGGTGCCTGATAACCCACGTGGCAACAAGCCGGACGTGACCGATCCCGTTGACGAAGCCGATACCGGTACCACGACCTCTTCCACTGCCTTTCTCGAATTCGTTGAAACAACGGGTGATGATGGTCAACCCTGCGCGGGCGAGCCGAAGTGTGGTGTGACCGTATTCTTTAACGGCGACCGTAATTTGAACGTCCGGTATGTACGCGACGGTGTTCCGGTGGCTTCGGGACTGGTGACATTCACCCCCGTAGGCAGCGAAGCCGAAGCGGTCCTGTCGGTAAAACCCAACGCAGCTTATACAGAATCCGATGGTACGGCGCTCACCAAAGTAGAAGTAATCGGAAACGTTCCAGGTACTTATGAGGTTCGTGTCGCCGCCGGAGATGATCCGACGGTGATCCCCATTTCGTTTGTGGTTCTGATCGAGTCGAAACTCGGCCCACCGCTCATTATTAAGTTCGACCCTCAGTACGATAAAACAACCATTAAATTTGCGAAAATTGAAACAACTCTCTGGAAACATAAACCAGGCCAGTCTTACTCGTGCGCATCTTTGGACTTAACCGGCGAATTGCCGTCGGGTGGGCTTGGATTGCCGAAAGTGCAGAAAGTGGACCAGATCATCGAGGTGCCGACCCTTATCGGACTCGCCGAAGAGGGAAGCCAGCAGTACACAGCCATTGCACTTGGAAAAACCAACGAAGGCGGGATTCGTGTCGCCGGATGTAACGACACCGATGCGGCCCTTCAGTATGGCAAATCCACAACCGTCACCATTCCTTTGTACGAGGTTCCGCCCGATTACACCGGTCCGTTTGAAGTGACGACTTTTCTCGATCTCACGAGTGCGTTGCCGCCGTCCGTACAGCAGATTTTGGACATTGTTTTTGGATTGTTTGAGTCGCCGGCGGGAGGGCTGGCGTTGATAGCCTGCGCGCTTCAAGACGAAGTTTCGGCTCTGGAATCGTTGTGTGGCTACGTATTTGCCGATACCGAAAATCCGGAGATCGGTGAATGGGCACCCGGGTTTGCTGGACTGATTATTGAGGTTGTCGACGGATTACTAATAGGTCTTATCGAAAGTACGGCCATCGGAAAAGCGATCTTTTATACCGGCAAAGATATTGGGCAAATTCTGACCGACTTGGAGCTTCATTCGGTTATTGAAATGTTGCCCAAACCCGGCACCGCGATGAAAAAAGCGATGCCGGATCAGGACGGGTTCTTCAGCAAAGACCAGTGTTTACAGGAATGGACCGAAGTGGTCGTGAAATGGACACTCAACGCGGGATGTGATCCTGGTGATCCAAGCTGCGGGTATTACCTATTTAACTTTGCTGAATTTTCGTCTAAGCCGGTTGTTGTGAGCAGTTTTGAAGCGAATGTTTCGCCGACGTTTTATGACATGAATATTTCTCCCCATTCAGTCAATTTTCAATATGGGGCGCTGCTTAATGCGATCATCAAGAAGTTTATGTTACCGGCGATCTTCGGCGACGGAAAAGACGGGTATCCGAAGGTCGATGAGTACGATGAGGTACTCAAGGTGTTTATGTGTGGAAAAGAAGGGCTGCTGCCACAAAACGACTGTTGCCAGATGTTCGCCGACGATATTGCCGGCAGCGGTGGGGGGGCGATTTCATCCACCATCAAACTCGCATGTAACGCGTTGATCGACTTAGGTGTTGGATTTTTGGAGCAACAACTCACCGGGCTGGATCTGGATGTCGACAACCTCACACTACAAACCGCGTCGCCATGCAAATTGTACGATGTTGACGAAGACGGAAGGATCGATAACTGGGGCAAAGTTACCGAGCCGTGTATGTGGAATATGAAGCTGAATCTTTTTGGGCTTCAAGCGGAATTTGACGCCGAGTTTTATGCCGTGCGTAAGAAGTAGCCAGTGCTGATTGACTAGATGTTCTGCCCGCCTTCCTTCCGATGTTTACCTGCGAATCTTGATAAGATAATCCGTAATTCAGCGGTAAGATAACAACTGGAATAAAACGATGAATCTCGCCGTGCGGCCATCTTCCATTTCCGATGTTTCACTGATGGCTTATCTGGAAAAGCTGGAGACGGGACGTCCGGTTCATCTCGGTTTGTTGACCAACCCTCGTTCGCGCCAAAACACGTTGTTTCCGATACACCATCGATTGGCGAAATTGGGTATGTCGCCGGACGATTCGGTGCAGACCATTCACCCTTCCGAAATTCAGAACGCGCTGACTTATTTACTGTTTCACAGAAATATCAACGTTTTGGCCATCAACGGTGGAGACGGCACAATCCATACGGTTGTCAACGTGTTGTGGAATCTCCTGGATGAAGTGGAGACCTTATCGGGTGTTGCCTGTCCGGCCCCACTCTTGTTGTTGCTCAACGGGGGTACGATGAACATGGCCAGCCGTGCCATGAACACCAAAGGGAACGCGACCAGAACCGTTAAATGGTTCATCAACGAGTACACAGGCAAGCCCTTAGGTGGCGTACCTATCCGGAAAACCTCGCTGATGGAAATTCGCCGCGATACAGATCGGCAACGTACCGTCGGCTTAATATTCGGCAGCGAACTGACCTACAACGCATTGTGGATGTATGCACTATTTGGCCAAGGATACCTTGGGCTTGCCCGGTTGTGTCTCGAAGCAGCCGTGGGCGCCCACTTCAACACCTCGCTGTGGCGTAAGTACGGGCATATGCTAACCCCCCCGACGACGCCATTGGAGGTCGATGGGGTCACGTATCCGAACTATTCCGCGGTATTGGCGTCGACCGTGGATCTGACCCTGGCTTTGGGCCTTATCCAAACCGTTCTTGTTGCGGAAGGCAGCCCTGGTTTTTTTGCAAAAATTGTTTTGGAAACCGATCCCAAACGGCTCATTGCATTGATTCCGTCTCTGATGTCGGAGGCCCGCCATCCCCGAATTTTGGACATTCCGTCGGCCAGCTTGCTTCGTGTGCGAGGTGCGTTTACCCTTGACGGCGAGTTGTACCCGGCGCCGGAGAATGATCCCACAGCCCCCGTAACAGTATCCGTGTGCTCTAGGCGACTCCATGCGGTACATAACCACGAATCCGCAATCTGAGGCCTATTCATGCCTAAATTTGAACCGAGAAACTCCGAACTCTCCATTCTTACCTTTAGAGAAGGTTTGTTGTCGTCGATCGCGCACGATTTGTTGCTACGCCCGACCCGGTTTTGGATCGATGTACGGGACGACAAATCCGCTGTTTCGGTATGGGTTGATGCGGCGTCCATTCGGGTGGTGTGTGCGATGAAAGACGGCGTCGAAGCACATCACCTTCTCAACGCTCGTGACAAAACGAAAATCGAAGAAACGATACACAAAACGGTGCTTGAAACGAGCCGTTACCCCGATATTCGTTTTGAATCGACATCGATTTCCGGAAATGGCCCGTATACGGTCGCCGGAACTTTAAAACTTCACGGGTTCTCCCAGGCAGCCACTGCCATTGTTTTACACGCCGACGGAAAATTTGCCGGTGAAGCAACGGTGCACCAGCCGGACTACGGCATTACCCCTTATTCCGCGATGATGGGGACTTTGAAAGTGGCCCCCAATGTTCGTATTCGGGTGCAGATTCCCGAAGGCCCGATCGCATGACCGTTCCTTGTCGTGTTGCAAGTACATCCGGCGTTGAACCAAGCCGCGCAAAGTTACCGTCAATAGGTGGTATCTACATCCACTTTCCTTTCTGCCGACGCCGGTGCCATTACTGCGATTTTAATACTTACGCCGTGTTGGCCATTCCGGTAGAAGAATATACCTCGGCTATCATCCGTGAACTGGAGACCCGGGCCGAGTCGATGGCGCACATAGAAATTTCCAGCGTGTTTTTAGGCGGAGGCACACCGGGTTTGTGGGGTGCCGACCCGGTTCGCCGGGTTTTGGAATGTGTGCGCGCCCATTATCGGGTGACGCCGACCGCTGAAATCACCATAGAGGTCAACCCCGGCGAGTGTGGTGTTGACCTGTTACGAGCTTATCGTGACGTGTCGGGGTGTAATCGGGTGAGTTTTGGGGTCCAGTCGTTGTCCGACAAGCTGTTGGCGGCAATGGATCGGCTCCACTCGGCAGACCAGGCTCGCCAGGCATTACAAGACGCCGACCGTGCCGGGTTTCGCCGCTATAGTGCTGATTTGATGTTCGGACTTCCTGGTCAGTCTCTGAAACGATGGGTCAAAGATGTCCGGGAAATCGCGTCGATGGGTCTTTCGCATGTCTCGTTATATAACTTGATGGTGGAGCCCAACACACCGCTGTATTTGCGCGTCCGGGACAACAAAGTCCGGCTGCCGCGGGAAAAATTGCAGGTGGAAATGCTCGAGCAAGGTTTTTTTCACCTCGCTGAATTCGGCTTAACTCGATACGAAATCAGTAACTTTGCAAAGCCAGGGCAGGAGAGTGTTCACAATCTCCATTATTGGCAAGGGCGCCCCTATCTGGGGGTTGGCGCCGGGGCACATTCTTTTGTTGCCGCTGCAAACCACAATTCGCCGGATGCGGTAGGGATTCGGACATCCAATGTTCGAAAATTTGGCGAATACATGAAATCGGTGCAAGCAGACGGGACCGCAATTGCTTTTTCCGAGGAAATTTCCCCATTGACACATCTGCGCGAACGGTTGATGACCGGTCTGCGGCTTATCCGGGGGGTGGATTTGGACGACGTGAAGCAGGCAACAGGAATCGATCCCCGTGTTCCGTTCGGCCCCGTGATCTCGTCGTTGGTTTCTGCCGGCCTTGTTCAATACGACAACAATACGCTGTCGTTAAGTGAGCATGCGATTCCGATTTCCGACTCTGTTTTTGCTCGTTTTTTTTAACGAACGTATGAACTCAGATACGGTTTGGTTGTAGGTGGGCGCCTTTCATGGCGATGTGGTTTAAGGTGACACGATGCAGTCGTTGGTGAATCCGTGGGCAATGGTTGTGTTGTTTGGCGCTCATTTTCTGGCCTTTGCTGTTGTTGGCTGGAAAAAGAAAACCCCCCGCTATGTGCCTGCTTTGCTCACTTTCGCGTTGTTGATCACCGTTTTTGCCATGATTGCCACCGACACCGACTTTGCCGTTGGGGAATATTCCGGGCGGGTGGTGCTCCGTGTGACCGCAGCGATCAGTGCCGTCTGTTCGGTAAGTTACCTGATTTATCGTAAGGTGAACGAACGGAGAACAGCAGCGGCACGTAGTTGATAAGTTAGCCGTTGGCTTCCGGATCATGTTTCCGGTAAGGATCTGTGATGAAACAACTCCAAAATACAATTGAACAGGCGATGGCTAACCCTTCGTATGCCGACGAGCAGCCGGTTCGTAATGCCGTCGACACCGTGATCGCGGCACTTGATCGCGGCGAAATCCGCGTGGCGGAAAAAGTCGACGGTATCTGGGTGGTCCATGCGTGGGTCAAGCAGGCGATTTTACTTTATTTCCGACATCGGCCCCTGGAGGTAATGGGCGATGGCTTTTACCGCTGGCACGACAAAATCCCAATCAAACAGGATTTTGCGGCGGCTGGAGTGCGTGCCGTTCCACCGGCTACAGCGCGATTTGGTAGTTTTGTGGAACGTGGCGCTATTTTAATGCCGTCTTACGTCAACATAGGCGCCCGTGTCGGGTCCGGCACCATGGTGGACACGTGGGCGACCGTGGGGAGCTGCGCCCAGGTGGGTCGTAACGTACACCTGTCCGGCGGTGTGGGGATTGGCGGGGTGTTGGAGCCTCCTTCGGCGGTTCCGGTCATCGTTGAAGATGGGGTATTTGTGGGGTCGCGGTGTATTCTCGTGGAAGGAGTTGTGATTGAAGAAGAAGCGGTATTGGGTGCCAATGTTACGTTAACCGCCTCGACACCGATTTTGGATGTGACGGGTTCCGAGCCGGTGGAACTGCGGGGTCGGGTCCCGGCTCGGTCCGTGGTGATTCCCGGAACAAGGCCGAAACGGTTTCCCGCCGGCGAGTTTTTTGTTCCCTGTGCGTTGATTATCGGAAAACGAAGCGCCTCGACAGACAAAAAAACCTCGCTGAATCAAGCACTACGTGACTTTGGGGTACAAGCATGACGCTGCTTGGCGACACACTTGCTGAACTTACCTTGGCATTGCTGAAAATTCCCAGTGAAACGGGCTCCGAAGGCCCGATCGCGGAGTCGGTTTTACGTCGAATGGAGACCACGACCTTTGGGCCTCGGGTATTGCGGCATGGTAACGCTGTCCTGACGTTGCCGGTGGCCGACCACCGTCCCGTTGTGGCGTTGTTGGGTCATCTGGATACCGTCCCGGCTAGGCAGGATGGGCCGCCGCGGCGTGAAGGCAACGTCATCGTGGGGTGTGGTGCGTCGGACATGAAGGGGGCACTCGCCGTCATGTTGGCGTTGGCCGAAACGTTGGATCCCGACTCCATGTGGGCGCAGCCGATGTTTGTGTTTTACGACCGCGAAGAGGGCCCTTATGTGGAAAATGGGCTGGGGCCGCTTTTGGAGCGGTTTCCGGAAACGTTTGCACGGATTCGGCTTGGCATCTGCATGGAACCCACGAGTAATGCTGTCGAAATTGGATGTCTCGGGACCTTGCATGCTCACTTAACGTTTCATGGCCAACGTTGTCATTCGGCACGGCCGTGGGAGGGGAAAAACGCGATTCAGGAGGCCGGTTCTCTGCTCGTGGATTTGGCGCAGCGCCAACCTGTCGACGTATGGTTTGGAGATCTGCTGTATCGGGAAGTGTTGTCGGCCACCATGGCGTTTGCAACGGGCACCCGAAACGTGATTCCCGATGTCTTTGCGCTAAACTTAAATTACCGCTTCGCGCCAGGAAAATCCCTGGAGACGGCCTATCAGGACGTGCTGGATTTTGTGGCGGGGCGCGCCGAAGTCGAGTTTTCCGATCCCTGCCCATCGGGGCCGGCCTGCTTAGACAATCCATTGTTGAAACGGTTTCTTACGTTGTCGAACGTTATTGTCCAGGCGAAACAAGCCTGGACAGATGTGGCACGTTTGGGTGTGCACGGTATCGACGCCATCAATTTTGGTCCTGGAGATGGTAAATTTGCGCACCAGAGAAACGAACAGGCACCGGTAGATGCACTCGAAGATGCCTATCACCTACTACATCGTTTTTTTGTTGAAGAATTTATAGCGTAAACAACCCAGGTTGAGTCGTGCGGATTGGACCGGTATGATTCGGGTGTGCAAGGGTGAATGCGATCCCAAAGCCGACTGATTCGACAAGGACGGAAGTAGTTATGAAGTGTCAGGATACCTTGTTTATCCCCAAAAGGTTGTCGCGGCATGGCGGCTGGTTCGGGTACGCCTATGCACTGTGTATTGTCTATATGATGATGGGTGTGGGTTGTGATGAAGTCGGCGGAGCAACCGGGGGGGACCTTTCGACAGGAGGTCTATCGGACACGGCGATCAGCAACGATCTGTTAACAGGTGGGGGTGCTGATGCGTCGGTTGATCTCGGTAGCCCAACCGACGTTGGTGGCCAAATACAAGACATCATCAAAGATTTAGGGGGCAAAGACGATACCGGGGATGAGCAATTCGATGCCGAACAGGATTGGGCAACCACGCCGGACGGGCAGGATGTGGCTTCAAAAGA
>JABWCM010000132.1 GCA_013360285.1 Myxococcales bacterium | reverse complement strand
GTGGCACAAAAAACTCGGAAATTCGTGTCCCGGCGTTTTTTTCCCTTGCGGCAAACAAAAAGTGAAACCGGTATCTGAAGGTCAGGTAGTGTAACGACACAGTGATACGGTTCTCTTCGCACAGCAACCTTCCTCAGCGACGTTTAGAGTCAACAAACAGCGGCCGACCTACACTTTAACATTGGGGAAGAAGAAACATGACTTCACGTTTTGATGACACAATTGCTGCCATCGCAACCTCGCCCGTTAGTTCCGGCATTGGGATCATTCGGATAAGTGGTCCCGATGCAAAAAACATATTACGACGCCTCATGCCAAAACTGGGCGTTTGTTTGGAACCCCGAACACTTTATTTCGGACCCTTTGTTCACCCGAATACCTCCACTACTCTCGATATGGGGTACGGTGTGTGGATACCCCGTCCGCGCTCATTTACTGGAGAAGATACCGCGGAGCTGCAAGCTCACGGAGGAACACTTAACTTACAGCGACTGCTTGAAGCAACCTTACGCGCCGGCTGCCGACACGCTGATCCGGGCGAGTTCACGCGGCGCGCTTTTCTAAACGGAAAAATCGACCTGTCACAGGCCGAGGCGATTTCTGACATTATCAACGCAACCAGTTGGCCAGGCCTGGAAACGGCGCAAAGCCAGCACGCCGGCGCGCTTCGACGCACAGTAGAAAACCTCCGAAACGACATTTTGAGAATTGTGGCTCACCTTGAGGTAAACATCGATTTTGTTCACGAAGACATTCCTCTGTTTAGCGTACAAGACATCGCAAACCGCATTAGCGAAGTGCGCGTTGCAATACGTAGTCTGATCGACACCTTTGAACTTGGCCGAATCCTGCGTAACGGTTTGGGAATCGCCCTGGCCGGGCGCCCCAACACTGGCAAATCTAGCCTATTCAATGCGATTTTGAGAGATGAAAGGTCTATTGTAACCGATATTGCTGGAACGACGCGTGATTATCTTGAAGAAAAGTCAGATATCGGTGGAATTCCTGTTGTACTGGTTGACACCGCCGGAATTCGGGAGACAGACGATCCTGTCGAAAAACGTGGGGTGGAGCGTACACATCAGCGATTACGCAATGCTGATGTGATTCTGGTGTTACATGATGGCTCAAAACCACCAGAAATCGACGAACTGACCTGGAGTCCTGCCACAAATCCCAACCACGTAGTCCATGTACTGAACAAACAAGACCTTGGCATCGACCCCTCGTGGGACAACCATTTTCCGACCGCGTTACGGGTATCTGCCGCGACAGGGGTAGGAATTGTGGAATTGCTCCATTACTTACGAAACTTGGCCGTAGGTAGCTCTGAACAAGCTTCTCACCGAACCATGATCACCAGAAGTCGTCACAAAGAAGCATTGATGTGCTGTGACGAAGCGTTAACGCACGCATTGGACGCGATTGGGCAATGTATGCCATTTGAAATCATTTCCGGTGAACTGCAGCTCGCCCTCGACGCAATCGGAGAAATCGTCGGCATCAGCAACACCGAGGACATATTAGACCGAATTTTCTCGGAATTTTGTTTAGGAAAATAAGCTATCCCATCGCGGATACCACACCGAGAGATTATCTTACCGGACAAACAGCTTTAATTACCTTCGTATTGTGTATCGATTTCCGAAATTAACCATTCCCAACCACGCGCTTGTATACGAAATTTCCAGACAGCGGCAGTGTTGTCCCCCTCAAACGCGGGATGCCGAAACAAGACGATGTTGCCCGGCAAGTCATCTTCGGTAAAAGTCACACCATTCGCAAGTGACTCGTCAAATGCACCAACATCTTTAACTTTTTTTGCCCATTCTGTCGTTTTTCGGGCAAATTCTCGAATTGAATTTCGGCGAGCATCCATATCCCCGTCTTGCCACTGTTGAACCCACACATCCCCCAATCGTTCCTTGTTGAATACCATTTCCGACGTTTCCAAAAACGGGATCGTCGCCTGACCGTCGTCTTTTGCTTGCAACGCCTTGATATAGTTATGAAACGTTTGTTTGTAGTTGCCGCAATCCTCATTGCACCCCCCTACCACGATTTCTCGTTTTCGCGCATACGACTGCAGCATCTCTTCGTGTTTTTGCGCTTCCGTCTGGCCGGCATCCAATGTTGTCGACAATTCCAATTTGGGGCTGGATACCGACGCAGCGGACCCCTGTGGCTCACGCTGTTTGTTACAGCCGGAAATCACGAACCCACAAATTATCGCAAAAAGAACCAACAAATTAGCCGTTTTCATACCAAACACAACAGACTGTTCAACACACGGAGGAGACATCCTTACACTCCAAACGCTTATCACCAACCCTACAGTATACCATTGGCTCAAAGGGTCAGCGGAAATTTGTCCCATACAACCACGCCATGACGATACGCATGCCCACGTGGAATTTCCACATGCACGTCTAAGTGACCAAGAAGACTCACTAACTGATGAGACTCGACACCATCAGACCATACGAACAACCACGGACCTGCGCCCACAAAAACGCTGTAACCCATCGATACCAATTTGTCATGGGTTGCTTGTTGCCATCGGCGCCACGTTTCAAGCCGATTGAGGTGATTCCTCCCCCTACTACGCCGATTGAGGTGAACCCACGTCTCTCGGGGAACTCCGCGTAAACGAGCCAGTTGTTCAATTTCGTGTTGCGGACCTGTCAACGCAAAAACGGCGCGGTTAGTATGACGTACCGGACAACACAAAAGTGTCCACCCACCGTGCATCCGCTCCCACAGCACATCGACCGGCCCAACCGCGAGCCGCCGGTCCACCAGAAGCTGAACGTCGGGGGCGCTGTTTAACAAGTCCGACCAGCCAGTATCGTCCAGCCTCCGCCCCACTGGGAAATTGGGATCGGCCAGCATTACTACCCGGACCGACATCTGAAGTACCAACTTAAGATGATCCAACCGTTCGGCCCACACCTGATCACGTCCACAATCGACGTAGTATGCCCCGGTAGCAAGAATCGCGTGGCGAATGTCAGTCAGCGTCGGCTCAAAAATCGCCACGTTTTCTCCTGGAGCAACCCATCCATTCGTCCACAAACGAAGCAAACTGCCGCCGTCGCTCGCAACAATGACAGAATCGGGATGCACCTCATAGGTTTCTGCCACAAGCTCACGGTTGCGGGCTGAACCAAGAAATGACGGTTCAAACGGCGGTAAATACCGACGTCCCGGGTATAGTTCCAGCCGCAATGCGGCTCGGGAGCCCGGCAGCGACAGGCAACGATTCAAAATCGGGTCATTGGACATGTTAACAGGGACATCCTCGCTGATGAGATCAAATTCCAACGCCGAAAAGTAGTACCAGCCCGGGTTTCGCACAAGGCTAAGGCGACGAGCGGCGATCCGCGGCCGTCTTCAGGCATGAGTGACTTTTTTTGTCGTCAACCTAGGGCTGCGGCTTCCCATCAAAAATTTGACACCATACCCGAATCTGCCGGCGCGTCGACGCTTACACTCACAAGCTCATGAGCAATTGCAGCCACCAACACCATGGGCGTTTCATGCCGGTCGTTCACCTTCCGCCACGGCCGTGACGTCCATCACCGGCACCACTTCCCGTATCCAAGAGGAACAACAACGGTCCCATTATGGTTGATAACGCTTCATTTTTAAGGTCTTGGGCTCGAAAGACTTTACAGCAACCGTTTGGCGATTTACTTGACACATTGTGTGTGTTAGCGTCCGCCGCTTGATGTGGACGTAAGCAGAGCTGTCATAAAGTTCTCAACGCACTCGTTCAATACAGGAGTCTTACCAATGCGGCTGACGTATCAGGACTATCTTCAGAGGACCAAAGAAACGGTCCGCGAAATTTCGGTGCACCAGTTCCACGATATACTGAAAGCGCCGAAAGAGAAACACGTCGTCATCGACGTGAGAGAAAAAGACGAACAACAACTTGGAGTTATCAAAGGCGCACATCTCGTTCCGCGCGGAATTCTCGAGTCCAGGGTCGAGAATATCGTCTCCGATCGCGACTTACCCGTCTATCTTTATTGTGCGGCAGGTAACAGGTCGGCTTTGGCAGCCAAATCCCTTGAGCAACTCGGATTTGAGCGTGTTTATTCGGTCGCCGGCGGGTTTGATGAATGGGTTCGAGCGGGATATACCGTCAAACACGCCCGTTTCTTAAAACCCGACCAAGTTCAGCGATACAGCCGGCACCTGATCTTACCGGAAGTCGGTGAGGAAGGGCAGCTTAAGTTACTAGACGCGCGCGTTTTATTAATCGGAGCAGGTGGTCTTGGTTCACCCACGGCCTACTATTTGGCTGCAGCCGGCGTAGGCCATATCGGAATTGTTGATGCTGACGTCGTCGACATGAGCAACCTCCAGCGACAGATTTTGCACAACGAAGAGTGGGTTGGGCGGCCGAAAGTCGAAAGCGCAAAACGCACCCTCAACGCACTCAACAGCGACGTTAAGATAACAACCTACAACCACTTCATCACCAGCGACAACATCATGGACATCATCAGCGGTTATGACATCGTTGTAGATGGCTGTGACAACTTTCCGACCCGGTACCTTGTAAACGACGCATGTGTAATGAAAGGCATTCCCAACGTCCATGGGAGCATTTTCCGCTTCGATGGACAGGCAACCATTTTTCATCCCGGCAAAGGCCCCTGCTATCGTTGTTTGTACCCCGAACCACCACCACCAGGAATGGCTCCCGGTTGCCAAGAAGCCGGGGTATTGGGCGTGCTGCCTGGTATCGTCGGCCTTATCCAGGCCATTGAGACCATTAAATTAATTTTGGACCAGGGCGATAAGCTGGTTGGACGGTTGTTGACTTTCGATGCACTGCGGATGACGTTTCGGGAATTGTTGATTCGGCGAGACCGACATTGCCCCCTCTGCGGAGACAATCCGACTATCCACGAACTCATCGACTACGAAGCCTTTTGCTCAGCACAAGCACACTAACTCGGAACTTTCGCGTACTTACGTTGAGAGTTTGTGAAAAAATAGCTGAACGAACTTGGACGGATGCTTTTGTCCCCACTGCCCAGAAAAAAACCTGCGCCATATTCCCGATATGACTCGGTTTTTTTCCGTGCATTGGGACCAAAATCCTCGCGTCCAAGTCCGTCCCCATATTTTTCACAAACTCAGAGAGTCAGCGGAAATAAGGGAGTGACGCTGGCCGAGCCGATTTTTTGTCGGATTATCCGGCCCCGGATCGAGGAATATCGGGAATATTCCGCAGGGACGGGACCGGACAAGCCCGCCGAATGCGGCCATTCCAGGGTCAGTCATCTATTTCCGCTGACCCTCTCACCATCAATTCCCTCGAAATCCCGCGCCGGAAAGACGATTACTCATCCTCCGCCCCTAAAACATTCCAATCTGGCTCAAAACGTAAGATGGTGCCGATATCGCCAACGATATAGGTGTCCTCAAGGCTTGTGCCAAATATACCAAACAATCCGGCAACAGAGCCACTAAACACAGGCAAAAACGGCAACCCGGGTCCACGGGACATCGACACGAATCCCTCAATACCGATTGCGATAATCAAATCTTCAGCGGCAGCATAGATGTTCCGGAGCGAAATATTGTAACCGTTCTGACTCCGAGTAAATGCCCCGCCCGATAACTCTACAATGAGACCATTTTCACCAACCGCCCAGGCTTTGTCATTGGATGTGGCCCAGCAACCATACAATTGGTCAACTACGGGTATCGGCTCTCCTTCGGCTGACATGTCTGGTTCAATCGGCAATATGGCCCACGACCCACCATTGTACCGCATTGCAACACCACCGGCTCCAACGAGAATCACATTGTCCGGGCCGGAACCACACACACCGCGCCATGTGGTCGAAACAGCTACCGTTGCAAATACTTCCCAGTCACCCTCAGCGTTGCCGTCGTAATGCAGCACAAAACCATTACCGGCAGCATACACGTTCTTTGCACCATCTCCCCAGAGACTCGTAATCGGCGCCGGCGCAAATGGATTTCGCATCTCCGTCCACGCATCCTTTCCCTTCTTTTGCAGAATCACACCCTTATCACCGGCTACAATTGCAAGATCTTTGATGGCCCAGATACTATACCAATCGTTTTCATCGGCGGTGGACAGATCCGCCCATTGCCCGCCGTCATATCGCGCTATCTTACCACCACTGCCCGCTATCCAAATATCGGTTGAATTTGAGCCCCACACAGAACGAAAACTCGCCAACACTCCGGGATCAACAGTTATCCAGCCGTTGCCTTCGTTTCGGAGAACGGTACCCTGGTCACCAACAACCCAGATGTTTTTCGTACCCGAGGACCACACATCGTAAAGGTCAAACGTGACACCGGAATCTTCTGCCTGCCACAACCCATCAACACGCCGTAAAATAGTGCCCGCCAATCCCACGGACATCACTTCGAAACTGCCTACTCCGAACACGCTTTGGATATCCGCCGCCGTTCCAACTGGTTCCTTGACCCACCCAGTTCCTTGATTGTGAAGAATCGTACCCGCCTGACCAACGACGTACATGTCAGTCGGAGAATTGCCCCAAGCAGCCAGCAAAATTCCATTGTTCTGACTCGATTCCTGCGTCACGGAACCGTCTTCTGCTAATTTAAGGATTAACCCCCCTCCACCGACCGCAGTCACATCTTGACCGAATCCAAACAAGCCCTTGATATCCCACGGCCCCTCGTTGCTTCCAAAGTCTACGGGTTTCCAAATTGTGCCGTCGTTGTGAATCACCGTACCCGATACGCCAACCGCATAAATGTCCGTCGGAGACGAGCCCCAAATGTCGAACAAAGTCGGAAATTCCACGCTCTCGGCGGAGAGTTGCCCGCAGGTCGTCGATACTTGAATGTCATCAATATAAATCCCTTCCGTCGTGTTAGCGAAATTGTCGCCACTGTTGAACGCAAACTCCAGTTGAACGGTTTTACCCCCAAATGACGATATATCTGCCTGTATGGACTGAAAGTTCTTCGACGCTGCTGTCTTGGCCCACACCGGCGTCGCAACCCCATCGGCTACGACACTCAAGGTAAGAACGTCAAAACCGGCATCCGGCTCGACATCGATCCAAGCACTAAATTGTACGGTAGCTTTTGCAGCCTTCGGTAACTTAATTGGTGGGCTCGTCGCCGTAGCTCCCACCGGGTTCCCGGTATCGTAGTCGGGACAAATCGCTGCCGGGTTGGCCGCGCACGGTTTGTTGGGGATTCCGAAATACAGCGAGTAGGACGGGCTCACATAACGTGGGATGTTGTTCGCTCCGATATAACTAACCACCTGCCACACAACTCCACCCGCGTCTCCGTACAGATCAAGAACATTCCAGCCAGACAACGTGCCGGAATCCCACCCTTCCTGATAACTTACACCACCACAACAGCCATCGCCTGGTGACGTCGAAAAGCTGCATAATCCCTCCTGGTCACAGGTTTCGGTGGTACACGGATCGTTGTCGTCACAGTCGGAGTCGGCAGTGCACCCTCCAGGTTCACCCCAATTTTCACCATCGAAGTGAAGAATGGCGCCCTTGAACCCCACAGCCCAAATATCATCGGCACCAAATCCCCAAACCGCGTTCAGGTTCGCGAACACGCCTTCGGAACGAACCGTCCACTCCTGCCCATCGTAATGTACGATCACCCCGTCGGCTCCCACCAAGTGAACGTCATCGGGCCCACTCATCCAGATTCCCTTAAAAACGTGCTCTTTGTTTACTACCGATGGAAGAATTTGGAGCAGTGTACCCGGTGGGCTGACAATCTCGGTGTCTTCTCCTTGGCCTCCTCCATCAGTAGGCACAACGTCCAGTTGTTCGTGGGTGTCTTCGGCACCGTCTGGGGTTTCGACCAGATCATCGAGCGGAACGTCCAGACCAGCGATGTCCACGCCGCCAAGGTCCGTCTCAACATCATCTGTAACAGTATCCAGCACAGAATCAGCGGTGTCTGCGGTCGAAGCATCGGTCGCGGTATCAACAGGATCCTGGTTGGTCTCCCCGCACCCGGAAATCAAGCCTACAAACACAAAAACGGCACATGCTGCACCAGAGAGTCGCCTAAGCGACACGAACTTAATGTTATTGGCTGTTGTCATCGCCATCATCACTCAATCCAAACGTTGTTCGCCGATGTGTTTTCCAACGCAAACTAACTAAAAACGACCATATCTTTACGTGGTTTAATCAGGCTGTTTGTGAAAACATTGCCTTATGCCCCTGTATCGCCCACTATTGTTCCGAAAACACATGCGCAATATTTCGAATATCAGTTGGTTTTTCAAAACCAATTCAGCTTCAAGTCTGAAACAACAACCCCTGCCCAACTTTTGTAAAAACAGAGGGTCAGTCTCAGACCCGAAATAAGCGTGAACGAGCTGGTTTAGCGCCGGATCTCCGAGAGTCAGGCAGACACAACATCGGGAATATGCCGCAAGGACGAGCAAGGCAGAAGTGCCTTAAATTAGTCAACTAAGCCTAGAATATCGTTCTCCTCTGACCGTCGCAGAGACTCCAAATCGTACACAAACTTACTGATTTGCACGGTAACGCATCAAAACACCTTTTCGGCCCACAATGAAGAAGTCATCAACACTGGATCCCATTACCGACTCAAAAACAGCGGCAGTCTCGGTTGGAACGACTTCAAATTCTTGTTGACCGCTCAAAACCAACCCGGCCCACCCCACACCGACAAGATCGCCGGAGGGAGCGATCCATAGGCCATAAAGATATTCTGTTGGCGCGGAATAGATTACCTCCAGACCAGTTGCGTCCCCGGAAACAATGGTTCCAAAATCACCAGCCGCATACAATTTGCCGTCGTATCCCCAAGCACGGCGAAGGGCGGCGGACGTGCCGGACGGCACTTTAACCCATACGCCATCAGGTTGGCGCACAATGACGATCCCTTGATCACCCACCGCGTAGATAGGGCCAGAGGCTGTTCCATAAATATCAGTCAATGCCTGAACCACTTTGGTACTTTCCGTCGTCCAAACAGCGCCGTCGAAGTGTCGAATCGTACCCTTATCGCCGCAGGCCCACACTTTTCCATCAAAAGCGACAACACCACGAAGTGTTGTCGTGATCCCCGAATCAACCACCGACCAGTCGCCGTCCTCACGCCGGATCACCGTTCCCGAGGCACCCACGGCCCATAACACATCATTGTCGCGCCACACGCCAAACAATTCTTGCTGAACCCCGGACTCTTCGCCAACCCAACCAGTGGTACGGCGGCGAACAACCAAACCGCCCGCCCCAACCGCTGTTGCAACGTCGTCATCAACCCACACGTCATGCAGGTCGACGGTCGGGTCACTCGTTGTGTCTTTCCATTGTTTGTCATTGTAGGCCATCATTTTCCCCTCATCACCCGCAACAAAACCGGTGAGAAGTTTACCGCTAGAGTCCGCAATTCCAGCAATGGCTTTCCATGGATTTGACTTGTTATACGGGCCTGCTGCTTCCTGGAGCGTCCATTTATCGCCGTTAAACCGAATGATGGTGCCCAAGTCGCCAACCGTGTAAATCTCATTGTCATTCGCCCCCCAGATCCCATACAGATCCCGTCCCTCAAAATCGTTGGTAACCACACCCTGCCACTTGCTCCCGTCCCAACGAGCAACGGTCCCACCGGTTCCAACGGCGTAAATATTGGTGTTTTTTGTCCCCCAAATGCCTCTTAGCGTAACTGAAACAGCCGCTGCTTGTTGTGTCACGCCTACTCCATCGGCCATTCGTACCACTTGGGCCTGCGCGCCAACTGCAAATATAATCGACGGGTCCGGCCCCCATACCCCATAGAGTGGGACATTGGTGTTGCTGACGAGACTGGTCCAAGACGTGCCGTCCCAATTCAAAACCGTGCCATTTGCACCCACCGCAAATACGCTGTCCGCGGCAAAGCCATACACGCCGTAAAGGTCTTGGGTCGTTCCTGAGTCCATTTGAACCCAATATCCGGCGTCATATTGCAAAATAACACCTCCCAAACCAACTGCATACGCTACGTCATTTCCTTGGGTCCAAATCGCTCGCAAATCGGCCTCTACGCCGATGTCCAATGGCAACCATGCTGTTCCGTTCCAGCGGATCAAAGTTCCTGACTCGCCAACAGCATAGATTCGGTCTTTCGAAACTGCCGACAGACCCCAAATGGTCCCACGAGCCCCAAGAGGAACCACCGCAAAAGAATTGTCATCATCCGAAACATCCTCAACATCGGTTTTCGATGCGTCGTCTACACTTGCACTGTCTTCGATATCCCCGTTGGTGTCGGCCGGCATATCGGAATCATCGACCACATCCAACAACAGGTCCACTTCCCACACGTCAACCACATCCAGATCCGGATTGGGCACATCGTCAGCAATATCAAAAGTATCAACAACATCAGGACCGGCGTCGGTCGCTGGTGACCCATTTCCACCATCACCGCCACAGGCGACCGGTAGGATCATCAGCGTTAGGAATCCCGCGCCTATTAGAACCGCTACCCGCATTGTTGAACTCCTGTGCATTGTTCCTTAAGTCCGCCCAAAGACGTTATTTTACCACAAAGGGCTACAACGTTGTATAGTTCCACAAGATCAAACGCCGCCCAAGGCGCCTGACATTATTGGCGGTCTCACCCGCGAAGGCACCGCAGCATCTTCCCGATATTCCTCGGTTTTCTTGAACCGTTCGGCCAAAATTCTCAACCCGATGCCGTGGAAGTGTCGGTAATTTTGTACAAACTCAAGGAGAGCGCACCACACGTACATGTCCGATTCCGACGCGCCTCACCACCGGAACATGTCAGTCCTTGATGAAACTGATGGCGTCGATAGACCACGCGCGCCAGTCAAGTTGGTAGAGATCGGTGTAGTCGTAGTTGTTGATGTCGAACCCAGGTTTGTAGGCACGAAGCAAAAGTAGGTTTACTGGGCCAGACACGATTCCAGGCGTGCCCTCTATTGCCGGAAACTCGGGAAGTTCGATGTCGGTCACGTCACCGTCAGTGATCATAAACCACATAGGAGTATCCCCCATCAATCCTGGGATGGTCATGTTAATATAGTGGAAGGACGCGGGGAAACCGTCTGCAACCTTAAACTTGATCTCATACTTAGATAACGTAGCCCCATTGGTCGGGGAAATGGGCTCTGGAACTTCGAGAAGTGGTCCCAGCACAAATTCATGAGTACCGACACTGAATACATTCTGCTCGTCGACGCCCCAAACCGCCAACAACCCGTTTGTGTAATCCGAAAAACTCTGGTTATTCCATTCAAAACCGTCGTAATGAAGCAACGTACCACCGTCACCGACAACGTAAATGTTGTCGGGGCCAGTGCCCCAAATGTCTCTCAGTGTCTCCGAAACACCGGTTTCCAATTCAGTCCATTCGGCACCATCAAAATGCGCTATCGTGCCCGCCTCGCCGACAACCCAGATATCGTTTGCTGTTGTAGCCCACGTACCGTACAGATCATTCTTACTTGGCAACTGCTTTGGCTTCCACTTACCCTTGGTGGAATCGAAGGAATAAATCCAACCGTCTTTAGCCACAATCCAGAAATTTTCGCCATCGACACCGTAAACGTCCTGATAGTCTTTTGCTGCCAATCCGACGTTATAGGGCAACCAGTTGGTTCCGTCATAACGCACCACCGCAAACTGGCCCACCGCATACATGTTGTCCGCACCAGAACCCCAAATTCCGTTAAGTTTGGCAGTGGTCGGACTCTGAGCTGCCGAACTCCAAGACGCACCGTCAAAATGAACAATTGCGCCGCCATCACCTACAGCCCAAATATCCATAGGACCACTGCCCCAAAGATCGTTGAGCGCCGCTTTGATCGGTGACTGCTGCGGAGTCCAAACCCCCCCGTTGTAGTAAATAATCGAACCGTCTGCGCCAACGCCATAAACGTTGTCAGCGGCGGTACCCCACAGCCCGTGAATGTTTTTGGTAATGCCTGTCGCGTTTGCTTTCCACCCCTCCGGAGCAAGGGAAAAGATCGTATCGTCCTCTATTTTGGTCACATTGCGTGCCAACACCAGCGACATGGGCAAGTTATTGGCGGTTGCCGAGAACGCTCCGCCCAAAAACGTGAAACTTACGTCAAAAATCGCGCCGGTGAACTGCCGGACCTGGCGTTCGATGACCAAAGGAATGCCAAAGTTTTGAACCGGAAGGGTGTGTTTCATTTCCAGTACACCCTCTGACCCAAAATCCATATACGAAAACAACCCAGCAAAGTTCGGCCCCAGGGGCGTCGGCTGCGGTGTATTCGCAAGCAACACCGTTATGTTACGATCCATCTGGAATTCCAGCTTTACATCTTGGTCAGCCGTGGTTTGCCCCGGTGCCGTAAAGACGTGTCGTGCTACCCCCAAAGTCAACGGTACAAATTGACCATCGTCATAATCCAGATACCCTCCCATACACACGACCGCAACCTCACCCGGATACGCAAACACGGTGTAATTTCCGCCCTCGCTCGTGACTTGCCATTGGTCATCAGGTCCCCACGCCCCAACGGCCGCTTCGATGTCGTCCGCAAAGATGGTGGGTTTCGTTGTGTAACACTGTGCCACTTTTTTTCCGGGAGACGGGAGACACTGCGCGGAACCGCCAGTTGAGCCACAAACAAACCCGTCAGGACACTCGGCCGCGCTGGTGCACGGCGTTGTACAGAATTTCTGAGTGGTTGTTGCCCCAATAACCGAACATTGGTTTCCTTCGCCACATTGAGTGTTGTCCGTGCACGCCTGGCACAAAGGAGCCGGAGCGCCCGGTTTTTTCAAGCAACTACCCACCGGAATAATTGTATATTTGTCCAGCCCCACTAACTTACCACTCACCAAAGGCACTTCGATGCCAGGCGGAGGATCTCCCGGTGTGGGCGGCGGGATTGGAGTGAGAAAAATTGTGATGTTGGTTGCATCAAAATCGACTACGCTCGCCGACTCGTATTCGATTTTGGACGCCGAAACCATCTGACTTCCAAGAACATCAGGGCCGCTGAAGGTGATTTGCCCAAACAAATTTGTAAACCCCTGGTAGGGCGTCTTTGCGTCGGTGGCGAGAATTACAAACGCATCGGGAATGGGCAGACCGCTGTCAATATCTTTAACCGTGACGTTCAGTGTACCTTCCACTTTTCCGCCCCAAGTGCCTCCAAGTGAGCTTTCGGGGTTAAAGTAGGTGAATGACTCAGGAAGATATAAGTTTCCTTGAGGACTGGTGACCTCCACATCAACGGTGCCAATCTGCCCTGGCGGCGTCTTTGCAATAATGAGCGTGGAGTCTTGCACCGTAATGTGGCTTGCTGGATTCCCGTCGACCCAGACCTTTGCATCTCCCGGAAATCCCTGCCCTATCAGTCGGATCTGGGTTCCACCGGCAATGGACCCTAAGTTGGGGTCAACCAGAAACAACTCCATTGCATCGCTCTGGTAAAAGAACGCATCCGGTTTTTTACCTTTGGCATCGCCAACTTTAACAGATACTGGTACGAACCCGGCGCTGCCAGGCGGTGTAACCGCTTCTATCGTCTGGGCGTCGACTATTGTCGAACTCAGCACCGGCAACGCACCTACACGCACCTCGGCACCGGGAGCAAAACCCGACCCGGAGATAGTGATCGTGGTTCCACCAGAAACCGGCCCAAGATTAGGCGAAACGCTGTCCACGGTAACAACCGATTCATATAAGTAACCCGCTTCCAAAGTTGAAACGCCATTTGAGTTACTTAAGGTCACGGAAACAAGCCCGGGAGCAGCACCGGCCGGAGTCTTTACGATTGCCGAGAAGGTTGCGAGATCGACTGTAAGCACCTCGGCTTGCAGAACTCCGTCGAAAAGCACGACAGTGTCTGCGACGTCGGTTAGTCCATAAGCGGTGATGGTGGCTGTTTCACCTCCCGACACAGGCCCGTGGGACGGCGAGACTCCCAACAACATGGTCTCGACATTAGGATTGTTTGGGTCGTAGTAGGTGTATCCCCCCGGCATCAATGCAATGCCGTACGTCGTCTCAACTTCGACATCAACTGCGCCGGCAACGCCTTTGGGGGCTACGAATACAATTCGGTCAAAAGACGGTACTTGCACACCCTCCACAATCGCCCCACCGAGGCGCACCACGACGTCTCCCAAAAACGCCGACCCATGAATTACGACCTCGTTGCCGCCAGCCGTTGGACCATTGGGCGGATCTACTAAATGAATGGCGGGTTCGTCATAGTAGTAAAATGCATTTTTCTTTGAGCCAACCCCTTTGTTGTTGCTTACGTGTACTCCCGCAAACCCTACAGTGCCGGTTGGGGTCACCGCCAAGATCTCGGAATCACTCAAAACGGTCACATTAATTGCTGATTTGCTTCCGAACAGTACCTTCGAACCACTGACAAAACCCGAACCAAATACCGTTACACGCATCCCACCATCAACATGACCGACGGCCGGTTCGACGCTGGTAACAGAAACCGGATTAACATAGAGATATGCATTCTCAAGCACTGCTTCTGGTGCAGGGAGATCAGGACCTGGAGCGGGGTTCTGTACGCGGACGTTGACTAGGCCAGGTGGACGTGGTGGGCTGTCACATAACACGGTATTTGTATCGATATAGAAGGTGTTCTCAGCGAGACTTTCGGCAAAATATACCGTTGCCCCCTCCACAAAGCCGACACCTTCGATGACGACGCTATCACCGCCGGCGGAACTACCACTACCCGGAGAAACGGAGTAGATTTCCAAAGATGGCGGTTCCGCACCACCAGTATCCGTTTCACCAGGGGTGCCCGAATCGGTCCCCACGTCGGCTGTGGAGATGTCACCGGCACCACCAGTATCTTTATCTCCAAAAACGTCATCGGTGGGTACATCGATAGTTTGACTATCCTCGCCCAAACCGGAGTCCTTTTCGCTCACAATATCAGTGCCGGAGTCATTCGTGCCTGTATTTGACGTGTCGTCACTACAGGCTACCGCACCAAACAACATGAGGGAGATCATGACGACACTCCCCAAATCCACTGAGAACGTTCTCCGTAGAATCATTTCTTTCCTCCGACCTAATTGGCAGTCCTGAAACACTCCGCACCAGCTTTGCGTTCGCATTATTTTGTACTTCTACGCAGCATGGATAGCAACGAACAAGTGAAAATGAGTCCACAAATCCAACTTGCCGCGGCCCGAAGTCATTCACCCGTTTCGTTGATCAGACCCAAATCCTTCAAATCCAGGCCTCCTGGATACCCGTAGGAAACGTAGTCGTCAAACCCATAAACAATCACCCCGATAGGTTTGTCGGACTTGATACGGTGCTCACCGTCCGTAATCAATAACCTTGCCACCCTAAATGAACTCGACACCGGCTCGAACAACTCGTTGTCCAACAATTCTCCGTCAAACATGACTTGTGCGCCGATTGGAGCAGTAATATTAACGTAATCAAACTCAAATTTGTCGGGCGCCAAGATCACGTAATCGTTACGATATTGCTCGAGCGGAACCGCTAAGATAAACGCCGGATCTCCCGTTCCAGCGTCCCCCGCCCCTGGGATGCCGTTGATATTCGGGTCCGGTGCCTGCTCCGCGGCAAGAAACTGGCCCACGAGTACGGGCTTTTTAGCAACGATTTCAAAATGTTCGTCCGTTTCGAACTCAAACCACTCCCCGCGATCCAAAACAGGAATATTGGCTTGTTTTGGATAGGTGGTCACCTGCGTACCGTTTTCGGCTGCCATAATTCGCCAAATATCTCGTTCTTTGTTTCTTTCAATGGATTTGGTCGCAACATATGCCTTACCCCACGTTTTTACTGGAAACATTTGTTGCTCAAGATGGTCGGCGCAGCAGGTGTTAAACTGGATACAATCCATCAGCTGCTTACATGGCGTCTTTCCATCCCACTCACACACGCCCTCAGCGTGATTACATCGAGCGGTATTGGGTGCATTTGATGCTTCAGATCCTCCGAAAACTGCGATATTTCGATTTGCCAGAATAATCGAACCCGTCAGATCAGCGCCCGGCTCATCGGTTTCGATGTTGAGAACATCGTATCGATTCATCTCCACGGTAATCGAATCCCCGGCCTTCAACGGCTTAAACCCATTCATCGCCAGTGTAGGCGCGGTTACGGTCACAGATACACTCGTTTCGTCCTGAATTGCGACGACAGTGAGAAAAGACCGCAGTGTGTCGAATGTTTGCTCGCGCGTCATCACGATGTAATACTTACCCAGCACGTCTACAGGCAATAACAAGGAGGCATCATTAGAAAACACCTCAGTACTATTATCTAATGGATTAAACTGGTACGCGGTGACCGGAATTGAACTTTCTACGCGATATGCCAACGATTTATGAACAGTTCCGTCCACATCACGCCTGGGAACATTGTATATCCGCAATTGCCCAGGAAGAATTGGCGAGTCGTCGATAGGTAGAAACCTTGAGTCGTTGGTTTGCTGTTTCTCGATGTCGCCATCTTTTTTGAAGATCTTCACAGTCGCGGGATATTTATCATTCGGATTGCCGATTACGATGGAGTATTGCGCTCCCGCCGCATCAAAAAACCCGGACTCACCACCCGGCACAAATGCGTTATCCAGATCAACCGCCCAGTACTCACATCCGATATAGGAATTGTACTTCTTGTTAACTTCACACAACTTCACACAGGCGCCCTGTTGGCATATTTGACCGGTTAGATCATTGCTGCAGTTTTTTACTTCGACAAATTTACCCGTTTCGTCGCACTCCAGCACAACGTCGTCATCTTTACACTTTTTTGCTCCGGGGACGCATTCGGCGCATTCGCCATTGATACACCACACCGGCAAATCGTTGGCATCCGTACATTGAGTTTCAACCCATGCGTCACCCACAGAATTGCATTTCAAAACCGTATAAGTCGGTATTGTACCGACACACCCGTTGTACGTTCCAGGTTCACAGAGAGGCCATGAAGGTATATCGACCCCGGTTACGGCGTCGAGCACGTCCTGAACCAGAACCACTTCGCTGAAAACATCTACGACATCACCTTCGCCGTTATCAGAAGGCGCACTACAGGCGCTAACCGCAGCAAACAAACCAAGGGTCCGATAAGTTATCGACTTCAGGTCAACTAGCAGCAATTGTTGTCCTTTTACGTAGCGGATGACCAATTTCGTAACAGACGTGAATCTGAGACGTTTGGCGGCAACTTGTGTTGGTAATACTGGATAGAACGACGCTACCCTACAACAACCTTCAAGCTAACGAAAACGTAAGCAGGGTGTCAACGACAACAACGAAAACCACGCTGTTTGCGGCATACAACGGTGCGTCTGCTACACTTATTACCGGAGGTACTCTGAAAGGTCCAATACCGACCTCACCACACATGACGGTTCGCAACGTGTGTTATATTACTCGCTAAGTGAGTCCTCAGAACCCGTCAAACCGAATTTTCCAGGACGCTCGGAGTGAAAGAGCCGTTCGCAAAGCGAATTCCCGACGAGTGGGTGGTTTTCGCCCGCGGCCATTGCAGCGC
>JABWCM010000131.1 GCA_013360285.1 Myxococcales bacterium | reverse complement strand
TTGAAAAAGTTGAGTAATATCGGGCATATTGCGAAACCTTTTTCGGAGACAATGGGGTCAAAAGCGGCCGGAATTGGGGCACGTAGCTATTTTTTCACACCCTCTTAGCCCGAATTTCCGTCATCACCAAACCAATACAACTTGACCACCTATACAAGTTCGTGGTTCCATCGAATCCAGGGTTTGTGAAAAAAGTGGGGCGCGTTTTGGGGCCGGGAATTTTGCGCCGAATTGGATTCGAAAAACCCGAGTCATATCGGGAATATGGCGCGGGGTTTTTCGGAGCCAAGTCAGCCAAAAGTCGCCCGCACCGGAGCGCGCAGCTTTTTTTCACGAACCCCAGATAGATGGGTCGTAGTGGTTGGTGTCAGGCCCAAGTTTGGTGACTCCCCGGTTGTTTCCAAGGTTTCGGAGGGTTGTTGAATGGCTGCACAAGGAAGATTGGGCGACAAAGCGCAGTGCCCGAGTGATGCGCACGGGTGTAACAGTTGCGCCCACCCTGTTGTCGGTCCGGCCGTTGCCGGCTCGGGCGATGTGTATGTGAACGGAAAAGCGGCATTACGCATTGACGATCCCGGGGTCCATTCGGCGTGTTGTGGACCCAACACCTGGAACGCAGCCCAGGGAGCACCAGGGGTATTTATCAACGGAAAAAAATCACACCGATTGGGGGATGCAACAAAACACTGCGGCGGAAACGGAAAGTTGATCGAAGGCAGCGGCAATGTGTTCGTGGGAAATTTCTCCGGGGGAGGCCCCATGCAGAGTCAACCCGAACCCTGGGTTTCCGTGATGATGACCTATTCCGACGGCACGCCGGTAGGTGGCGCCGATATCACGGCTGTTGCCCCGGACGGGCAGCAGGTGTCGGGACCCAGCAAGAAAAACGCTTATACGGTGAGTAAGATTACCGCCGACGGCAAAGCGAACATCACCATCAACCTGCCGCGTCAAGGAAAGACCTCATGAAGTCGGATATTGAGCAAGCCTACAAAGAAACCTACCAAATGGCCTGGCCAATCCGCTCGATACTGCGCATCACCGTGCCTCAGGTGCAGGTGGTGGCCATTGGTGCCAAGGAACCGTCCGCGAGCACAACAACGCGGTTTCTTTCCGGAAATTCTCCACCAAACGTCACGGGGATCGAACACTGTATCAACTCGGAAAATGCGTCTGCACAAATGACCATCCGCTGCTTGTTTTTTCCCGCAGAAGTAGGCGCCACCGCGGAAATCGATGTGCAGATTACGCTTGATCCCGATTTGTTCAACGACGACGGCAAACGCAAAATGTGGACCGACAAGAGTGAACGTAAAGATCCCGGCAACCCGTTTGTGAACTTTTACAGCAGCCGTCAAGCGGGTCACACCAAAGACCCCGTCAAAGGACCACGATATGACTTTGCCGTACCTTATGCGGTAGCCCAAAGCCTTTATTGCGACTTTCCCTGCACCGTAAAACAGGAAGACCACGACAAAAAAGCCCCCCCGGCCTCGCCGGAACAATCCGCAGCGGAGCATAACTTGCGGAGTTTACGTTTTTTTGTACGGGTGTTGGTCAAAGAAACCATCGGCGGTACCGAGGTGGTTTTGGCGTCTGACGTAGAAAAACCCACCGAGGGGCGGCTGTTGGGATTTTTTCACATCGGATCGCAGCCGGGCAACGCGGGGGCACGTCGTTATGGGGAAACCACGTACGAACCGGAGGCGGTTATCATCCACGTGTTTGTGGGAACGTTCAAAGGCAAAGCCCCATCGTTCGACGGGGGCAAAAGTTCTCATTATGTGATCGGGGACAAAGGTGAGATCTGGCGATACGTCGATGAATCAAGCATGGCTTATCATGCTGCTTATGTTACTCATGACCTTAACTTTCCCTGGCGCACAATCAAACAAAACGGGAAATACCTCAAAGGCGGCAAATGGCAATCCATTGCAACCGGAGAGCCGAGCCCCAACATCGACACGCTGGGAATCGAACATGAGGGTACCGAATCGTCGATCTGGCCGGTAAAGAAGTACGCCGCGAGCGCGTGGTTAATCCAGGATATGTACACGCGGTGGAGTAAGTTAACGCTCGACGCCGAACGAATTTTGCCCCATCGTGCCATCAACGGCGGCAAATCGTGCCCCGGCAACGTCGCCGATATGGGACGCCTTATTCGATATGCAAAAGGATACCGCAACCGAACCCAACAGTCCGGACAACCGCCCACCTACAGCGGTTGACGCGGCGGCGGGCAATTTGCCGCCGGCTAATCGCTGGTGGCCGACCGTTGTATTCGGCACCGACTCAAATCGGGGAGCGGTACGCCTTCGGGTAAGGCGGCTTTCCATTGGTCTTCGGTCCAGTGACCGGGGAGCCTTTGACATGCTTGGTTTATCAGCACATCGGTTCGCCCAAGCCACGTCCTGATTTCACCGTCCGCTTTTCCGACGAGGAACCCGCCCGTTTTTGGGTGGTAACTTAAGGCAACGATACGCGACGGCTCGCTGAACTCGCCGTGGGCAACCGGAATGCCGTCGCGGATCAATCGCGCCAATGCGCCTTCATGGACCAACACATTCCAACGATTGCCGCCAAACGCCAGATCCTGAATTGGATTTCGAGGTGGTTCGTTTTTCGCGGTTCCCCGATCTTCGTCGATCGTCCATAGCCGTAAACCAAAATCACCAACGGCACCACAAACCGAGTCATCGGGAGCCCACCGAAGCACCGACGTCGCTGATCCGGGGCGGAACGTCCGCACTGTGCCCGCGGTTGTGGTGTCCAGCACGTCAACCCGCCCTCCGGCCCGCGCCACCGCCAGATAAGCACCATTGGTGCTATAGGCCACCGCCGTCACATCGCGACCTAAACGCCGGGTGGTCCCGGCCGCGGCATCCCACAGAACCCCTTCGTGGTCCCGGTTGACCCATGCGACCTGGGCGGTGTTGTGGCGGAGCGTCAACGAACGGGCGCTGCCGCCAAACGTTTGTTGTTTTAAGTACTTATCCGCGTTCTCGGCAGCCGGATTGTCGGAACGCAGGTAATGGATTTCATTTCCGGCCGCTACAGCCACCGCAGATCCGTCGGAAATCATGGCCACATCGGTGACCGGTGCCGAAAAGGAGACTTCTTTTTTGGGCACAAGTGTAAAACCGTGTAGCCAATGTAATCCGGATTCGCCGGTTGCCACCGCGATCTGGTTGCCGGCGGCATCGACGGCGATTTGTAGGATACCGTCTTGGTCCTGGGTTAATTGTGTTCGTAAATCGACGTGGAGGCGGGTTTGGGACCAAGTTTCAATCCGCCCAACCACCGGATCGACGATGACCACACCAAAAAAAACCTCTTTTCGTTGCTGGTCGGTGCCCGGTCTTGGAAGGGTTCGTTCTTCCGAAAAAATGCCGATGTCCACGTCGGCCGTCACGAGATAACTGCGTCCCAATTCCAATCCTGTGGGCAACGTATACAAACGCACGACTCGGTCTTGTCCAACAATCGCAAACGTTTGTCCGCTCAGGTCAAATGCCGTGCGAGCAATCGACGTCGCCACCGCTACCCTCAACTCTTCGGTCGTTGTTTGCAGATTCCAAAACAAGACCAACCCTTCCGCATCAACCGATTCGGAACTGACCCGTTTGATGCTGTTGATTGCCGGCCCATACCGTTGCGGTATGGGTTGGTTTTGTTGTTGTAGTTGTTGCGGAGAAGGGGCTCCACCGTAGGTGGCGGGGCGAGGTTGTACCACCGCCGCCAACCAGTCGCCGGGCCCGGGAACAAATCGAGTCACGATGAATGGGCTGCGCAGTCGACTTTTTAATGACTCTGCAGCATTACGGATCCGAAAATCATAAATCCGCGCACCTCCGTCTTTGCCGCCTACCGCCAACCGGGTGCCGTCGGCCACAAATCCGAGCGCGACCACCGCTTCGGCGCTTGCCGGCAACGAGAATCGGGACATCCCATCGCGATAGACGACCCGAACCTCGCGACCATCGCCAACCGCCACCTGCAAACCGTCGCTGTGAACCGCTACGATGGGATCGGGAACGGACAGTTTTGGAATCACCGCCGCTACGGTGCCTGAATACCCGTCAACAATCTCCAATTCCCCTTGAGGATTCCCCACGACAAAGCCGATATTTCCTACGCCAACCACCCGATATGCTTCGATTCCGCCGAGTCCTTCTTTTGGAACAAACGCCGGTCCCAGCGGGCCGACAATTCCCAAACTCGAACCAAAAAGCCGGATCCCCCGAGGCCCTTTTTCTACCCAAATGCCCTCGCCTGGTGCAAAATGCACCTCGGTATTTTCCGGGATCGTACGTTGCCACAGTTTTTTGCCGCTTGGACAATCAAATGCCGCCAGTTCTGATTTGGACGTCAAAACCAATGCGGTTGATGCTCCTGGGGTCAGGGTTGTTTTTTGTAACGATTGGCCGATCAGCCGTGAATGGGTCCGCTCCAACAACGACGACAAAATTTCCCTTAACTTAAGCTCAACGGCAAAGTCGGGTGTGTTGGCCAGTGCCGTCATGGCCGCAACCCCGGCAACCAGGGGTCCAAAAGGTCCTTCATCACGAATCTGGTCAACGCGGGTGGCAACCACCGACTGTGTGGCCAACTCAAGACGTGTTTTGGTTTCTTCGCTCTCGGCAACGACTTTTTCTAACTGTTTGTCTTTTTGTTCGGCCTGGGTTTGCAACTGGGTGACTTCTTCCTGCTTTCGGGTGACTTCGGTTTGGGTCAAAGAAGCCCACCACAACATGGAAACAGCAATCGTCGCGGCAAAAATTGCCAAACCGCCGATGTTTCGTAAACGACGCTGCAATCGGCGCGCTCGGTATCGTACCGACCATTCTTGTAACGCCATCGCCAAAATATCATGGGATACTTCGTATTTGATCCCTTCGGCGGCTCCATTGGGGGGATCCACAGATCGTAAGATCCGCAGATCGGCTTTGGCGAGCCGCTCCAACAAAGCGGTGACCCGAGAAACGGGCCGCTCGCTGAAGATCGCTAAGTCATCAACCGACATCGCAAACTTACCACCGCTGGGCGTGACGAGATACCGCAACACGTCCAATGCCAACGATCTTTGACGTATCGGCAACGCATTCATCGCTGCGTCAACGTGGCGTTGGGCAATCTGCTCGGGACCACCTAGGGCAGAAAGAGTCGAAAGGCGCAAAACCCGGCTACCGACGGCCTGTTCAGCAGCCCACACCTTTTCCATTACCAGTTGAATAAACGGTGCCTCCACCTCGGTGGGAACGTCTTTTGCACCCGGGAGAAACCACTTCCGCCGCGGCTGCGATTTGCCGCTGCCTACCGCCACGATCGCCTCCACCAATTGTGGCTCTACGGCAAATCCACCCCCTTCGATTTCTGCATTCAGTTTCTCGATGGGACCCACGATTGCCTGTTTCGCTTCTTCTACACCAAGATGTTTGACCCGCAGCAAGTTGTCGAACAAACCCGGAATCCGCCCCTTAAAATGGTCGAGGCGCGCCAGCCGATCTTCACGAATCGAAAACAAAAAATGAACCCGCAGCCGTTGGTTTCGGACCGCTTGCTCCAGTTGGGCAGCAAAATGTTCATCCGGATTGTCTCCGTGGTACACCAAATACTCTTCAAACTGGTCCAATACGAAATACACGTCACCGTTGACCGCCGAGACCACGATTTCCAACGCTGCATTCAGATCCTGGGGCAACGGTGGTCTTGGTGGGTCCGCTTGGGGCAACCCAGCACCCACTGCGGCCTCCAAAGCCGACACGGCACTCGCCAGAGGATCGTATTGCCACTGACTACAGATGGCGGCTGCCAATTCGGGTTGTCCGAACGTCTTTCGGTTCTGAGCTGCAATGTCGCGGAGGGTTGGGATCACACCCGCACGAAGTATCGATGTCTTTCCCACACCGCTGTCGCCAAACAGCAGTGTGACACGGGATGCAAATAAGTTATCGATGATGAGCCGGACGTCGGATTGGCGCCCAAAAAAATACGGCGCGTCGGCTTCCTCAAACGGTACCAGCCCACGATACGGCCTCTGTTTCGTGTTCTCGACGTTCATTTGGGCTCCAACAATCCGCAACGCCTTCTTTACACCCTCTACACCGGTGGCAAATCATCAAGGCGTGAGGTGATCGCTGCGATATACTCCTCAAGCCGAATATCCAACAGTTCAATTTCCCGTCGACTCCAGTAACGAATGTCCACGGCGTCGGGAGCCAGCAGTACGGCCCAGGAATTCCACGACAGTTTCTGGTCCTGCCAAATCCGTCGTAAGATAGCGCGAAGATTCCAGTCACGGAGTGCATATCCCAGAAACAGAATGTGGCTGCGCGCCAATTTTGCCGTGACTGTCACCGGCAACAATTTGCTCAAATCCGTGCGGGTCAAATATTCGATGTAGTGGTCTTCGGTAATGACGTAGTTATCCGCATCGCCGTTGGCGCGAAACCTGCTGACGGCTCCGTGTAATTTTAATATGATGCTTCGTTCACTTAATGACAGGTTTTTGTATTCGTTTGGTTTGTCGATAAGCCAAATTGTTCCGTCGGGGGCAAGGTGCTCAAACATACCACGACGTTCACCGTCGGCCACGTAATAAACCACATCGAACAGTTCCCCTTCGGCCCGGAACGCACGTTCCAACACATCATCGTAATTGGTTGTTGCGATCAGCAAATGGTCGCTGCGGTAGTTTTTTCGTGTCAGGATGTTTGGGATGGACGCAAAACATTTGTGAACTGCGGTTGGGGGAAAATCTTTGTCAAACAACGCATGAAGTGCGTCGTAGAGGGCACCGGAACCAAACATCACGTCAAGATAATGGGAAACACGAATCAAATCCCAGGTTTCATCAAATGGATAACCAAAGGAATCGGCCAGGTGTTTTCCCAACTCGGCACCACTCGGCAGGAAATCGATGGTATCCGGTTTCCATGATACTCCGGGGGGACGGCCACACAGATTGACTCCAGCGCCCAAAAACGGAACCACGCGCCCTGCAGCCAACGAACGAATCACCGTACGATAATGGGAATCAGAAACCACAACCATTCCTCACTGAAGGTTCGATTCACCGCCCAAGCATGAAGCGACTGTCATTTTTGTCAAGTGAACGCCGGACGCAAGGTTCGTTGACTGTGTTTCTTTCCGCAGATCACTTCCGGCGCGGTGAATCGTAACCATTCACTCAACTCGCCTTGACTAATGTCAGGTTTGGGAGTTATTGCCGTACTGAAAACACGGGGGTAAATTGAGGCATTATGACCATTCATTCTTCAGTAGCGGGTAAAGTTTGTATCGTTACCGGAGCAAATACCGGTATTGGGCTTGTGACCGCGACCGAACTGGCCGCCGGCGGGGCAACGGTTGTGCTTGCGTGCCGTTCGCAGGAAAAAACCGCGCCGGTTATCGCCCACATTCGGAAGAGTACAGCGAATCAGAACGTCGAGTTTCTGGCATTGGATCTTGCGGATTTCGATTCGGTGCGGAATGCGGCAAAGTCATTTGTGAATCGGGGGTTACCGCTGGACATTCTGATCAACAACGCGGGTCTTGCCGGTTCGCGCGGTGTCACGGCGAGTGGGTTTGAACTCCATTTCGGCACAAATCATCTCGGTCATTTTATGTGGACGATGTTGTTGAAAGACGCGCTGTTAAGAGCACAACACCCGCGGGTGGTTCACGTGGCCAGCCGAGCCCACTACAAAGCGCCGACCATTGACTTCGAAGCGGTTCGACAAACGACCCAAAGCCGAACCGGGTTCCCTGAATATTGTGTGTCGAAACTCGCAAATGTGTGTTTCAACATTGAATTCGCTAGGCGTACGGCAAACACATCGATCCGTTCCTACGCGCTACACCCCGGAGTGGTGGCGTCGGATATCTGGCGTAAAGTTCCGTTTCCGTTACGTACGATTGCGAAATGGTTCATGATCTCGAACGAGGAAGGTGCGCAAACTTCATTGTATTGCGCGACAAGCCCCGCAGTCGCGGATCATTCGGGAAAATACTACGATCGGTCTGCCGTAAAAACCCATGCTCGTCAGGCGACCGAACCATTGGCTGCTCAGCTCTGGCAAAAAAGCGTCGAGTGGACTCGGACCGACTGGTCTTGATCTCCGTCGCTGGGAGGTTCTCATGAAAACAACTTTGTCCAAATTTCTCTTCGGTGTAGTCACGTTATCTTACTTTTTGGTCACGTCTTCCAACGGCTTCGCGGTTTGTTTGGACCCACCTGGAGATCTCAACCAAAGCGGGGACACTACGGTTGCGGATGTCCAATGTGGTGTGTTGTTGACATTGTGGGGCCTAGGGATTTCCGACTATCTTCCGTCCTGTATCAAGAATCAACCAAGCAATGGCGATCTCGACTGCTCGGGTAATTTAACGGTCGCCGATGTTCAGATCCTGATCACGCATACGTTGGGTCAACCCATCAACAAAGTTTTGGATACCAACCAGGATGGGTGTGTCGACGTATGCCAGGATGCGGTTTGCGGCGACGGACTCTGCTCTGCCGACGAAAACTGCAGCGAGTGTGAACAGGATTGCGCCGAGTGTCCGTCCATGTTGAGTTTTAACAAAGACTGGACCGAAACTCTGGACGGACCTATCGTTGCCGCCAAAAAGCTACGGATCTACTACGATCCCGCTCGATTACCCAACTGCCGCGGCAGCAAATACGGGTTTCCGGCATGGTCGATCAGTTTGTACTACTCGTTTGATTTATCGAAGGCGGCCCAAAGTCTGCCTGTCGTGGGGAAAAGCCCGGATCAGTGGGAACTCGTGCCGCAAATCGTCACCATCGACATACCCGAAAACGCAGAAAACGTATGGTTTTGGGCGCAGAACACAAGCGCTTTTGGGTGTGTCGAATGGGACAGCGATTTTGGTAAAAACTATGAATTTCCAGTGTTTACCCAGGAAACCTTGTCCGGACCCATCGGCTGGGCGGGTAACTTCCAATTTGTGGAAAGTACGGGTTCAACCACGAAGTTTTTGGGCGATGTCAATCCGGCTTGGTACACCAAGTCATTGGCGTCTCAAGGAACGGTGACCTGGGTACAAGCAGAAGTGTGGGTACCCGGCATCACCGATCGCAGTTATTCAAACGGGGCGGTCACCGCGGAAATCGCCAAAGTTGCTGTTGATGCGTGGGTTTACACCCCGGCCGTCGGCACCGGCGGTCCGGCTGGACCATGGGGGGAAGCGTCGTTGCAGTTTGTAGGCAAATACGGCAACAACTTTGTATATCGCTGGGACCCAACCCCTGTAGTCAATACACCGGGTTTTGTGTATGGAAACTATCCTTACACGTTGCGATTTGCGTCCGCACTCAGCGAACAGATCTGGACCGTGTGGGGAACACAAGACCAGGTACCCAGGTGGTTCAATTTGCTTGAAATGTAGTTTGGAGTCTGAGTTTGTGAAACAAGATGGGCGCGGCTTGTTCGTGTGGATCTGGCGGCGGATTGGTATTGAAAAACCCGAGTCATATCCGGGTAACGGCACAGGTTTTTTCGGAACCAAGTCGGCCAAAAGTCGCCGGCACCAGGGCGCTCAGCTATTTTTTCACAGCCTCTCTGATGTTGTGAAAGAGAATGGCGGCAAATCGATGGTGGGTTGGTTGTTGACCGCCATCGTGTACCTGTTTGTGTTCGCTCTCCCGGCGGCATTTGGGAATTCTCTGGATGAGCCCGCAATCGACGTGGTTCATTTACCCAATAAGGCACCTCAACCGCCGGCGCTGTGGTTCGGACCACCGGAATCAACAGCCCTTCAGGCGAATGCCGACTCGGTAGCGCGGGAACTCGTGATCCATCATTGGATCAATCCCTTAGCCGTTCCTGCGTCCTGGCTCGTTGATCCCATGGATCCAAACCTTTTCACGACAATACGTGAAAAGCTGCACACCGCCGAACAAACCTACTTCGAGCTGGACGTGCAGAAGGCCGGCGCATTATATGCCGAAGCGTTTGGCATCCTTCGACGTGATCCACGATGTATGGAGCAAACGGGTTCCGATGCGGATCTGTCTCCGGCACGGCTTTTGGATCATGCGGGGCTTGCTTATCGGATTTTTACCGAACTGGGGTCGACCGTGGCGGCACAATCGTTGCTCCGGTGGGTTGTGACCACTTTTCCGACTACCGCGCTGAATCGCGAACGTCATCCTCCGGAAATTGTTCAGTTGTTTGCCGAGACGACAACGACCGCAAAAAGACGATCCGGGCGCCTTCGTTGGACCGCCAAAAACGCCAACCAGAACTGTCAACTATGGCTTAATGGTGTTGAGCGTACCGCCAGTTCGCCGGTGGACCTCGCTGAAGGCGATTACCTTGCATCGGTGCGGTGCCCCAACGGAGTCGGGTGGTATCGGGCGATTCAGGTCGGTGCCGGTCAAGAAACGATCCTCGTTGCGGTTCCGGAATTGGAAGAAAAGTTGCGAAGAGGTCCCTATGGCCTGCGAATGACTGACGATGGTCCAGCAGGACTGGGTACATCGACAGCGATGACCCTGGAATCGTTGGGAGTACTGGCCGAGACCATCAATACGACTGCGATGGTGTTCGACGGGGGTGGACCAACGTCGACACCAACGCCCAGAGCGATTTGGGTACGGCCGGCAGCCGCTCCGTGTGTGTTTGCCGTTCAATCCCAAAAAGCGGATGAAGACGGGCTCTCGGTACGATTTCCAGCCGATTGCCTTCCCATTGATCTATCGGAAACAGCCGCCGCGACCCCAATCGATCCGGGCGCAATGCACGATGCGGGTTGGTCACTATTTGGAATTGGCCTCGCAGGCCTCGTCGCAGGCGGCATTGTTCACATTCTCCATTCTCGGCATGTGTCTGCCGAAGACCCACCCACGAGCGACTCCGCAGTGACTCAGGAAACCAGGCTTCAGTCCGCTGCCACCGGGCTGTACATTGGTGGCGCCGCAACCGTTGCCACAGGAATAACCCTGTTGATTGTCGATACCGCCCTTTCCGCTGACACACAACACGATCAGTTAAGCGAAAAATACGAGGCAGCCGTGGGAGTTTCGTTCAACCACGTGTGGCTTCGTTTTGAATTTTAACCCGGATTTTCCAGAACTTGCGGGATCCCAAGCTTGGGGGAAATCCGGATTTACCACGTTGTCTTCCACAAAATAAGTTGGTCGTGGGCAACCCGGGCACGCCTGTAACATAAGTCGGGGCGACGTCCCGAATGATCGACCGGACGACCCCACCGCTTCCGCATAGAACATCGTCAAGATGGAAAATTTTTTGCGGGTGGCGGTCATCACTAACCAACCAGTATTACTAGTGAAATCCGCTTTGGTTACAATCGGACCGCATCGCCATTGTGGTTTTGTGGGTTTTTTCGTTGTATCGCCGGCCTGAATTCTCAGTATTTGCGGTGTGACTGGAGTTATCCAGCGGTTTTGACGACCTGCGTCAGAACACGTCGAAAATGCTCATACCTCACCGCGACGATTGCACTGCAATCCTCACCCAGACTCTTCGTATCCCTACCCAAAGGAGCAGTAATGAAATCCAGTTTGACTCCCGTTTCCCAATGCGGACGTTTTCCCCAACCGATACCGATGCGCCAAATCGTCCCGATTGGTCTAGCGGTGGCATCGACGTTTATAGTCACAAACCCAGCCTATGCCGCGCCGGTCGGATGGCTTCAAACGTCGGCCGGCGATATTCCAATGGAGGTTTCCGACACATGGTTCACCATCGGCTTGGATATGCCGGGCAGCCGCCAGGTGGCGGCCGAACGGATTCGCCAACAACCGAGCCTAATCGATCATGAAATTGTTGTCGGACGAGACGGAGACACGTCTTTTATGGCCCGTATTGCAGCACCAATGCAAAACCAAACCCATTTCCGTGCCGCGTTGGCTGCGTTGGAGACTCAGCCGGGAATTCGTTATGCACAACCGGCAGTCGTGCCACCGGTTGGTACTCCGATCGGGGTTGCCGACGAAGTGTTGGTAACCGTCACGACTTCATTGGATTATGCCGAACTGGTTGAAATCGCCGATCTAGTTGGCGCCCGCTTTTCCCATGTGATCCCCAACACTTCCTGCCTCGTGTTTCAATTTACGGCTGCCACTCCGGAAGATCTTTTTGATCTGACCGATGCGTTTCTTTCCGTACCGGGCGTCGATACGGCGAGTCCCGCATTGATTCCCGTTCGCGACCGCCGATTGACACTGAATGACCCATACCTGGCACAGCAGTGGCACTTGGCCAAAATTGCCGCTCAAAGTGCCTGGGACAAAACCACGGGCAGCGGCAACGTGATCGTGGCGATTGTCGACGACGGATACGACATGACTCATGAAGACCTGAAATCCTCCACCAATATCGCAGCGGGGCAATACGATTTCACCGGAAAGGACACCAATCCGGCCGCTGGTAGTCAAGACAACCACGGAACGGCGGTTGCAGGTCTGGCCATCGGTATCGGCAACAACGGAAAGGGAATTGCTGGGGTTTGCCCATTGTGTGACTGGTTGCCGATTCGATATGGTGTTTCAACTACAGACGATGTGACCTTGTTCGGTTACTTAAAAGGCAAAAACGTTCACGTAGCATCCAATTCGTGGGGGTATTACAACGTGCCGTCTACCGTATCGAATGCAATCTATGATCTTGCGATCAACGGGCGTGGGGGCAAGGGGACGGTCGTCGTGTTCGCGGCAGGTAACGACAACATCAACATCGACACCTACAAAGATATCTCAACGGCCCCCGGCGCCATCGCGGTTGCGGCAACGACCAAAACCGATGCAAAAGCCTCCTTTAGCAGTTACGGAAACTCGATTGATTTGGCGGCCCCAGGCGAAGCGTTATGGACCACCGACAAAGCCAAAGGCGGCTACGTGAATGGTAAATACTACAGCAGTTTCGGCGGAACGAGTGGTTCGGCGCCAATCGTTTCCGGTGTATTTGGCCTCGTTTTTTCGGTCAACCCGACCTTGACGCGGACGGAAGCGGAATCCATTGTGTACGCCAACACGGATAAGGTCGGCACCGGTTACGGAACCAACGGAAAGTCGATCTACATGGGGTATGGGCGAGTAAACGCGTCGAAAGCTGTCACAGCAGCGTCCGGTTCAACCGGCGGCACAACGGAGCCTCCGCCTCCCCCTCCTCCCACCGCTTATTGTTCGGGATACTGCGGGTACCGATCTCCGACCGGCTGTTATTGTGACACGGCCTGCAGTCAATACGGTGACTGCTGTCCGGATGTGTGTACAACTTGTGGATATTGTAACTAAACCGCCATGAACTGAACCGCTACAATGACCTATCACAACCCGCCGCACTCATCGGGAATGTTGTTGCTGTCCACGTCCAAAGATTTCCCGTACAAAATATCACACGTATCCAGTCCTTCGTTCTGATTGCAGTCGAGGGTTGGATCGGCTGTCCATTCGCACGAGTCCGGTACGTCATTTAAGTTACAGTCGGTCGCGGCCTGACAGGCTTTCGCGGCAATTGCAACCACAAATTGCACCAATTCGGAATTCGGGTCGGAAGTATTTTGCCACATCCCGAAGGTTGTCTTGGCCAACTGCGCAGCCATATCCTGCACGTCTGGCGGCGATCCGGTGCCGACAATCGGCGACACAACAACGCTGTGAAGGGCGGCGATCTTTGCGGCGTAATGCATTGCCTTCACATCTTCTTTGCTGACGGGATCACCACACAACGGCCCTTCATCACTGATAGGAACAATGACCCGCACAGCATCAGGCATCCAGTTCCGGTTGGACGCCACAACCGCAACAGCCGGAGCCCAGTTTTCTTCGGTCGCTCCACACCCGTTAAGAGTAAAGCCGCTGGAATCGGGCGGATTGACCTCATTGGGATAAGCCGCCGTAATCAATTGGGCCGGCGCACAACTCCATCCTGTGTCCAGTGCATTGAGTTCGACCGTGACCGGTATCCCCGCATCCATCAGCGTTTGTTCCATTACCGCATAAGCCGTACACAAAGCATCCAACTCATCGGACATCGATCCGGAGGTATCCACAATGAACACCACGTCTAACGCAGGACAAACCGGACATTGATCAGGCACCTGATTTTTGTCGCAATCAGCAAACGGGGGTTGGGGATTGATGCAGTCATCCAGCAAATCACAGTCTTCGTCCACTTCGCCGTCGCAATCGTCGTCTTTTTGGTTGCAGAGGTCTTTGGGATACTGCGAACAGTCTTCGTCGACCAATCCGTCACAGTCGGAATCGGCGCAATCACAACCGTCCGAAGATGAAAATCCCGGACAGTTTTCGTCAACCAGTCCGTCGCAATCGTTGTCTACGCAGTCACAGATGTCCTGACCAAAAACATAGGGGCACCCTTCGTCGACCACTCCGTTTCCGTTGTTATCAACACAATCGCAGACTTCACAATCCGGTAACTTCGGATCATCACATATTTTGCCGGATTGTGTCGGTGGTTTTCCTTCACAGGAAATCGCCCCGATTTGCCCCAAATCGGTGCTTTTGTTCGCCTCAACCACAAAGAGTTGTGATTTCCACACATTGGCCGTATTGTTGGCCCCAACCAACAACTGCGCATAACCGACCGGCAAACCGATGATTTTGAAGTCGCCGCTGGGAGCTGAAAGAGACATGACCTCAACCAGGTTTCCGTCGCAGTCACCCGCTTTGACAACCACCTCAATTCCAGCCGAATCAAAGGTTTTGGTTCCCTGAGGGCACAGATTGCCGACCACTCCTCCTTCGGCGCAGTCGGATGCGGGTTCGTCACACGTGGCCCCGCCCAACGGTCCAAGATCAGTCCATCCCGGAGAAATTTTGGTCGAGTAGTACTGGCTGATACCCGCTCCGTTGACATTGATATCCCAATCACCAGCGGGAAGGTCCACAAAGCTGAAATATCCGGTTGAATCGGTCACTGTGCTGAAGATCGCCTCCAACCCATCACATCCCGTACCGATTACATAAACACGAACACCACCCCACGGGGTGGTCCCCCCTTGTTTACACACATAACCCTTTAAGTTACCGGTTAGGCACACCGAGCCGGGTGTTCCGGTATCTTCGACAATCGCGTCGACAAGTCCCCCCATGTCGGACGTTCCGTCATCGTGAACTTGGTTTGTGTCTGGTTCCGGAGAATCGTTGTCGCCCAAAGGGGTGTCATCCAGTTGAGTGGCAGCATCGACGGCGTCAGGCGCATTGTGGGCACTGTCTTCAGAATCCGGAACCACGGAATCGACCCCGGCGCCGGGATCGTCGGCGCATGATAAACAAACAGCCACACACAAGGCCGTCGTCCAACTCGGTGTGTGGTGTTTTTTGGTGAAATGTTTATCCCGGCCGTTTTTTGCCGCCTCGCCCGAAAAAATCCCTGCGCCATATTTCCGTTGCATTTTTCAACATCCTCTGGCTGCGAGGGCCGATCCGCCCACGCTTTCTGTTCGTGCTTTTGCATCCGAGTTCGATGCGCCATAAGCGTGCCTGTGTGCGATTCCGTTATTGTTTCGCCGCGATCACTATCATGGTATCTTCGCCGCCGGGAAGCATCGGATCGGCCATGATGGTCACAACCTGAAAGTCTACATCAGCGGCATGACCCAATGCCAAAAACTTTGGACCAGTGCCATCGTCGACGTCTTGAATTACGATATCCGGCATGGATTCAAAGGCGTTTCGATAAAACGGGATGACCACTTTTGGCGATTTGGAGACAGACAGAATCACGCTTTGCGGCGTACGCGCCGTGGCAATGGACCCAGGATAGATCGGTACGCCAAACAACGAATCCGGTAGTTGGGGAATTTCGTAATGTTCGGCCATCGCGTTACGCATCAAAACAACCATCCACCTACTGCCGTAGGCAACAACCGTAATACTGGCAAGTGGACTTCCGTCGCGTTCGAAATACAGCCCTGACGGAATACGACGAATAGGCCCCATCGAATCAGCAAACCGATGAAGATAGAAATTGGCTATCTGTTGCGGAGGGACTTTGGTAAGATAACTTACCGTGCTGGGCGTCGAGGCTTGTAAGATAGCGTCATAAACCACCGGAAGTCCGTCGATATCCTGTCCGGCGTTCGGGATTGGGACTTTTGGATCAACCGTTGCCGGTGCCTCGTCGTCGTCCCAGTCATCTTCTTCCAAAACCGCCACATCGCCATCATCGGGAATCTCGTCCGGATCCACGACTTGGCCCGAGTCGGTGCCCGGAACCTCCACGATACCCATGTCTGCTTCGTTGGCGATGAACAACGAATTCGGCGGCGACACTGTGACCGGGGTTCGAACAAGGGACTGCGCGTCCAGCGTATTTGGCAACTCCGAATCGACGGACGACGACCAGGCCAACCAGAAAACGACCGCAAATATAGCAGCCGACCCAAATAAGATAACGGCCTTGGTTCGCCAGGACATCGAGGGTTTGGTTCCGGACTCGATCGGTTTCGATTCAGCCGAAGCGGGATGGGTATTCTCGGAATTCCGCAGGACTGCATCGATTGCCGCAATGAGTGTTTCCGCGTCCGGGAATCGTTCATCGGGATTTTTTTCGAGGCACTTCAGCAGCAACGTCTCTACCGATGGAGGTATCGTGACGTCTGTGACATGGCGGCTTGGGGGTACGGGTATCTCCGTCATGTGCGCAACCAGATAGCCCATGGGTGTCGATGACTGAAAAGGTAATCGGCCGCATAATGATTCGTATAGAACCACGCCCCAAGCGTACAAATCGGACCGATGATCCACCACCAACCCTCGGGCCTGCTCGGGTGAGATATAACGCGGTGTTCCAAATACCTCACCTGCCCGTGTGAGCCGTCCGGGATCGGTAATATTGGAAAACACGTTTCGAGCAATTCCGAAGTCCAGTAATTTAACAAGATCCGATTGACCGCGTCGGTTGGTCAACATCACGTTTTCCGGCTTCAGATCCCGATGGATGATCCCCCGGTGATGGGCTTCACCGAGGGCGCCGGCGATTTGCCGTGCAATGGTCAGCGCTCGGCGCCACTCCAGTTTTTTTTCTGCGTCCAAAAGGTCGGCAAGAGTGATGCCTAAAACATACTCCATGGCCAAAAAATAACGTCCAAGCTGAGTTTCGCCAAAATAGTACACGTGAACAATGTTGGGATGGTCCAGTTGAGCGATGGTTGCCGCCTCTCGGCGAAACCGCTCAATAGCCACCGTCGACAGCGCGCTTCGGTCGTCACGTAATACCTTGATTACAACCTCGCGACTCATAGGAATCTGTACCGCGAGATAAACCGACCCCATCCCCCCCTGTCCAATTCGTCGAACAATGCGGAATTGGCCCGCCAAAACGGCGCCTGGCAAAAATTCGTCGGTGGTGGCTCCTGCGTCGGTCATGATCGAATATCGTCACCGAAATCCCTGTAACGTCAAGTCCCGAAACATTGCTTGTCTTTCGAGCCATCGTGGGATTAACGAATAAAGGACCAAAAAAGGTGATTTTAGAGGGTGTTTGTGAAAAAAATAACGGCGAGCGAGACAGTGGCCGTAGCGAGGCGGGCCTGCCGACCGAGGCCCACCGGAGGCGTACCCGAAGGTAC